>NZ_QXQR01000009.1:0-56904 GCF_003660355.1 Helicobacter sp. L8 | reverse complement strand
CAACACCCCCCAGCCCCCCCCAAAAACGCTTTAAGGTGGTCGTAGACGCTGGGCATGGCGGGCATGATTGTGGGGCACGCGGAGTCAATGGGACTTGCGAGAAGTGGATCGTGCTAGCCGTAGCAAATTCTTAGAACAAGAATTGCAAAAACGCCATTACATCGTGTTCATGACACGCAAGAGCGACTCGTATATCAACCTCAAAGATCGCACCGAATTTGCCAACGCCAAAAACGCCGATCTATTCATCTCCATCCATGCCAACTCCATCCCTAAGAACTCCCCTACCAATCCTCAAGGGGTGGAAACCTATTTTCTCTCCACCGCTAGAAGTGAGCGTGCGCGCAAAGTCGCCGAGCAAGAAAACCAAGACGATGTGAAGGTTATGGACTATTTCTCCAAACTCTCTTTTTTAAATTCGCTCAATTCTCAAAGACTCATCACTTCTAACAAGCTAGCCATAGACATCCAGTTTGGGATTTTAAGCCAGTTACGCCGCACTTATAAACATGTGGTCGATGGGGGAGTTAGAGAGGGTCCTTTTTGGGTGCTAGCTGGCGCGCTCATGCCCTCTGTGCTCATTGAGATCGGGTATAATTCCAACCCCGCTGAATCCAAGCGCATCCAAAACAAAGCCTACCAACAGAATTTGGCTAAGGGGATCGCCAATGGCATCGATAGTTTCGTAAGCAAGAATTTTTAATGCTTTCTAAAAAAACCAACCCCTATAAGGTCTTTGTGGCGTCTGTGTTCTTTGTGTTGGCTGTATGCAACGCCCTCTCTTTGTTATTCGCGCGCTTTAACCACGACTTTTCCCAATTGTTCGCGCTGTTGAACGCGCGTTTTTACCCCCTATTAGTGCAGGCGATGTACATTGTGGGTGCGCTAGGTTCACTCTTTTACTTTGTGCGCGCTTGTGCGCACAATGTGCTAGCCCCCAAGCTTGCCGCCTTGGGGTGTTGTGTGGGCTTTATCTATTTGAGCTTGCTAGGCGCGCATGGGTTTTATCTTTGGGGGGGGTATGCTTTGGTGGCAGGCACGCTTATAGGGCTGTGGACTCGTTATGCGCGTGTGGGGGTGTTTTTGCGCTTTGCGCCTTCTTTTAACACCTGTCTTATTTGGGTCTTTGCATGCGCTTTTCAAAGCTATCTATACCCCCAATGTGTGGGGTTGGATTTTGGCTTTTTTGTTGGCGCGCTCTTAGGGCTTGTGGGGTTGGTTATGCGGCGCAAGGAATACTTGGGCTCTTATGAATACGCCAATTTGCTCGTGCTGTGCGCGGGGTTGGTGATCTTCATGCTGTGCGCGCCCGTCATTGTAGAACAGGCAAGCGCGCGTGCGGCGTTCTTTTGGTTGGGGGTGTTAGCGTGGGTAGGAGAGTGGATGCATGAGAGTGTGCGCACGCTTTTTGCCTAATCACTGGCAATGGTGGCACTCTAGGGAGCGATCCAGCACGCTCTTGTCCTCTAAACTAGGGCTTTGGGTGCGTAGATAATAGGTAGATTTTAAACCTAATTGCCATGCCAAGCGGTAAATTTCATGCAAAAGCTTCCCATGGGCTTGTTCGATGCGCAAAAAGAGATTCAAGCTCTGCCCTTGGTCGATCCAACGCTGGCGCACAGCGGCTAATTCTATGATCTTTTTGGGATCAATATCGTAAGCCGAAGTGTAATACTTCCAAGTGTCCAAACTCAAATGGGGCACAACCACAGGGATAAACCCGCTTAAATTCTCTTCCACCCATTTCTTTTTGTAGATGGGCTCGATGGTTTGGGTCGTGCCCACCAAAATAGAGATTGAACTCGTGGGCGCGATCGCCATTAAGTAGCCATTGCGCAAACCGTATTGCTTGACGCGTGTTTTTAAATCCTCCCAATCGCAACTAGGCGCGGGGAAATTTCCGCGCGCATGATCCATAGGAAAGACCCCACAACTCCACGCTGAACCCTTAAACAAGCTATAAGCCCCGCGTTCTTGGGCTAGAACACAACTAGCGCTAATGGCTTCAAAACTAATTTTCTCCATCACATGGTTGATTTTTTGCACATGTTCTGCACTCCCCCATGCAATGTGCGCGCAAGCCAACATCTGTGCTTCCCCCATCACGCCCAAGCCCACCGCACGGCTTTTCAAATTGGCGTGTTTGGCTTTGGCGATGGGATAGAAGTTCAGATCGATAATATTATCTAGCATGCGCATCGCAATGGGCACCACGCGCGCGATGTCGCTATCGCTATGCACCTTGCTAAGATTAATGCTTGCCAAATTGCACACCGCCACATCGCCCCCCAGCGCGCTCTTTTGAGTCATAAAAATTTTTCTACCCCCTAAAGAGTCATTACTGCAGAGTTTATTCGCCTTTTTTGTAATGCCCGCGTCCGTGCAGACTCGATCCTCCTCTTCAAAAAACGCCACGCTTTGATCTTCAAAGCGCACCTCTACGCGGTAATGGCTACTGGCGGTGTTTTGGTAAATTTCCGTGCAGAGGTTAGAAGAGCGGATAATGCCCGCATGGGCGTTGGGGTTAGCCCGATTCGCGTTGTCTTTAAAGCCCAAGAAAGGTAACCCGCTCTCAAAGTAGTTGGTTAAAATCTTACGCCAAAGATCTTTAGCTCTGATTTTATCTTGGGGAATCTCTGGATTGGCTTCATAGGCTAGGTATTTTTGGTTAAACTCCTCTCCATAACACTGCGTGAGATCCGCGCATACATAGGGGTCAAGTAGCGTCCACATCCCATCTTGTTCTAAACGCTCCATAAAGAGATCGCAAATCCACAGCGCGGGGAAGAGATCATGCCCACGGCGGCGCTCATCCCCGCTATTTTTGCGCAAATCGATGAATTCGAGCACATCTTTATGCCAAATTTCCAAATAGACCGCAATCGCCCCCTTGCGTGTGCCCAGCTGATCCACGGCGATTGCCACATCGTTGACAATCTTTAAAAAGGGGATCACCCCCGCGCTCGCGCTCTTATGCCCATCAATATAGCTCCCCAAACAGCGCACTTGGCTAAAATCCCAGCCAATCCCCCCCCCGTATTTGGAGAGCAAAGCCATGTCCTTGTAGCTTTCAAAAATGCCCTCAATATTATCAGGGGTGCTCCCCACATAGCAAGAGCTCAGTTGGTGGTTGGGGGTGCGCGCGTTTGCCAGCGTGGGCGTGGCGCACATCATCTCAAACTTGCTCAACACCTCGTAAAACTCTAGGGCGCGCGCGTCCGGGTCGTTTTCATTTTGGGCTAAAAACATCGCGATCGCCATGAACATGTGTTGGGGTAATTCAATGGGCTGTCCCTGTGTGTCCTTGAGTAAGTAGCGATCGTAAAGCGTTTTAATGCCCAGATAGTTGAATTGCAGATCACGCGTGGGCACGATGGCTTTATCGAGCAAATGCAAATCAAATTTCTCTTTAAAGCCCGCCACAATGCGCCCGGCTCCTTCGCCCTTTTGAAAATAGCTTTGCAGGCTTTGATAGTGCATGCACCCATTGACGCGGTGGTAGAGATCATAAAGAAACAAGCGCGCGGCGACAAAGCTCCAGTTAGGCGCGTGGGTGTCGATCTTATCTAGTGCCTTGTGAATCAAAGCCTTGACAATATCCTTAGTCTTCATCTTATCTGTAAAGAGATGTGTTTCTAATTCCAACTGCGCGCCATCGATCCCCTCTAAATCTTGGGTCGCGCTTTGGATGCATTTGTGGATTTTGCGCGTGTCTAAGGGTTCAACACGCCCATCGCGCTTGGTAACCATCTTGATTTTCATGTGTGTTCCTACAAGATTCATTTTTTGGCGCGCCGCCGCGCAGTGGGGTCTAGCACCTTTTTACGGATTCGCAAACTCGAAGGTGTAACTTCTAAAATTTCATCGTCTTCAATCCACTCTAGCGCGCGCTCTAAAGCCATATTTCTAGGAGGGGTGAGTTTGATAGCCTCATCTGAACCACTAGCGCGCATATTGGTTAAGTGCTTGGATTTAATGGGATTGACCTCCAAATCATTATCTCGGCTATGCTCTCCAATCACCATGCCCACATAGACCTTTGTCTGGGGCACAATAAAGAGCGCGCCACGCTCTTGGATATTAAAAAGCGAAAACGCGGTCGCTTCGCCATTTTCCATGCTCACCAACGCGCCATTTTTGCGCGCCTCCACACTCCCGCTAAAGGGGCGAAATTCTAAAAAAGAATGATTCATCACTCCCTCGCCCTTAGTGTCGCTTAAAAACTCGCCTCGATACCCAATGAGCCCGCGCGCAGGGATTTCAAATTCCAAGCGGGTATACCCATCTCCTATGGGATTCATCGCCTTCATTTCTGCCTTGCGCTTGCCCAGTCTTTCAATCACCACGCCCCCAAAATCCTCAGGCGCGTCAACCACTAGGTGCTCAAAGGGCTCTAATCTCATGCCATTTTCTACTTTAACAATCACCTCAGGGCGGGATATACTAAACTCAAAGCCCTCGCGGCGTAAATTTTCAGCTAAGATCGTGATTTGCAATTCCCCACGCCCGCTGACCTTAAATTTGCCCTCTCCCATTTCTTCGCATTTCATGGCGATATTGGTTTGCATTTCTTTGAGCAGGCGATCTTTGAGTTTATTGGCAGTAACATGCTTACCCTCCAAGCCAGCCAAAGGCGAATCGTTAATGCTAAAATACACGCTCATGGTGGGTTCTTCTAAATGCATGGGGTCTAGGGGTTGGGGGTTATTGGGATCTACCACGCTATCGCCCACATCCACAGCATTAAAACCAGCAAGCGCTACAATATCCCCCACGCGCGCCTCTTCAATCTCCATACGCGCCAAGCCTAAAAAACCGATGAGCTTAGTGATCTTGCCCATTTCTTTTGACCCATCGCTCTTTACCAGTAACACACTTTCCCCCTTGCGCACCCGCCCGTTAAAAACGCGCACAATACCAATTTTCCCCACATAATTATCATAATCTAAAGTGAAAACCTGCATTTGTAGGGGGTCTTCTAAGGAGCCACTGGGAGCATGTACATGGGATAAAATGGTTTCAAAGAGGGGTTCTAGATTTTTCTTTTCTGCGCTTAGGTCTGTGATCGCATAGCCTTCACGCGCAGCAGCATAGACCACAGGGAAGTCTAATTGCGCATCGCTAGCTCCCATCGCCACAAAGAGATCGAATACTTCGTCCACTACCCTATCTGGTTGTGCGGCCGGTTTGTCGATCTTATTGACCACCACAATAGGGCACAATCCAAAGCCCAACGCTTTTTTAACCACAAATTTTGTCTGGGGCATCACGCCCTCTTGGGCATCTACAAGTAGCAACACTCCATCAACCATTTTTAACACCCGCTCCACTTCGCCTCCAAAATCGGCGTGTCCGGGGGTGTCAATGATATTAATTTTAACCCCCTTGTAGTGGATTGCCGTGTTTTTAGAAAGAATAGTGATCCCGCGCTCTCTCTCTAGGGCGTTGCTATCCATCATGCGCTCATCTAATTTATCACGATCGCTAAAAGTACCCGACTGGGTGAGCAAACCATCCACCAAAGTGGTTTTTCCATGATCAACATGCGCAATAACGGCGATGTTTCTAATCTCTTGCATTAAAAATCCTTCATTGAAAGGCGGAGTATAACCAAAAATTACTTAAAAGGGTGAGCGAAAAAATCTCGAAAGAGCGAGGGTTTTTGAATCTGAGCGGTAGTCCAACACCCGATGCTAAGGTCGGTTGAGAAGCGTGCTTTAGACATAGCGTTATCTAAATTTGGCTAATTTAATCAACCGCATCATCCGCCCTACCTCCACCTACACAGGCGCGCCCAAACGCCCCTTTGTGCGCGTTTAATCCCCCTTCACTGCCTCAAAAACCCAAACCCCCGCACTTTGGGGGCAATTTGTGTTCCAAGGTTTGTTAAGCTCTCTTGCAACGCGCTATAGAGTCCCTTCAAAAATGCGTACCCAATCGCGCTTAAAACCTATGTGCTTAAGCAGGGTTGTACATTCTAAGGGCGGGGGACTTTTAAGGCTGAATTTTAAGGCATTAGGGGGGATTGGGGTTATTTGGGTGAGTTGGGAGCCATGGGGTTGCCAAGTAAAGCAGTGCGCGCCTTGTGTATCGCGCGCGATCAAATTACCCCGCGCGTTGAGTTCCCAAGTATAGTTATTCTCAAGTGGTTTAATTTCTTGTTCAAACAAGAGAAAGTTTTTTAAGTCCAAAGAGCGCACTAAGACTATTTGCCTTAATTGCGTGCAGGCGTGCAAAGCGATCTTAATGCGCGTATTGTAGATATTTAATAGAGCTTGCCCCGTTTGGGCTAAATTTTCTTGCTAAGGCATTTGGTAAGAATAGGGGGCTAGCCCTTCCAATGATCAAACGTGCGCTTTTTAGCGCAAAGGGGGCTTTAGTTTTAATTGTTTTCGCGCTATAGCCTACCTTACCATTTTGCAAGTCTAGCAAACCCAAAGGACTAAAATGTACGGGGACTTTAAAAGCCTCGCCCAAAGCGCGTACAAAATCATCGCCACTAATTTCTCCCTTAAGCGCGATCCAATAGATCAAATGCCCCGCTAAATCCACAATGAAAGCTTTAGAAAAGACATTGAGCCCCCTAAGAGGGCGATTGTCCCTTAACTTAGGCGCATTGGGCATACAAGAGACTTACTAGGCGTTGCGCTAGGGATTTAACGATGGGCACACAAACAGAGTTGCCACATTGGGCGCGCAAATGCCTAGGACTTACCACGATTTTAAAGTCTTTGGGGAAACCCATTAAGTTTAAGAGTTCTCTAGGGGTAAAATGGCGCACACCATTGACCAATTGGTAATTATGCGAAGCGTTTGCCCTTAGCGCGCAGGCGTGATCTAAAATACTCACATTCCCGCTTTTGTTTTCATGCCATACAGAGGGGCTAAACACCCTTTTATGTTGCACGCTAGCCATTCTTTTAGCGCGGATATACTCTGAGGCTAGGCTAGAGATCGGGGGGTTTGATTCTAGCGCATTGTTTAAATCATAGGGGATTTTAGGGAAGTCAAAGCTAAAGGCGTTAGCTAAATGGGGGTTTAAAAAGCCCACCAAGAACAGCCGCTCGCGCTTTTGGGGGATACCAAAATCTAGGGCGTTGAGCACACCATAGCGCACGCTATAGCCTAGGCTTGTCAGAGTGTCTAAGATGGTTTTTAAGGTGTGTCCTTGTTGGTGGGTGCAAAGTTGCTTGACATTTTCTAGCAAGAAGGCTAGGGGTTTGTGGTGGGCTAGAATGCGCACAATTTCAAAGAATAGCGCGCCTCTGTCATCTTCTAACCCCCCTTGTGCGCCCATAATGCTAAAGGATTGGCAGGGAAAGCCCGCACAAAGAATATCAAAAGTAGGGATGTCTGTGGCTTGAATCTGAGTAATGTCGCCCGCGGGGCTACCTTTAAAATTAGCCTTGTAGGTTTGGCAGGCTAAAGGATTAATCTCACTAGAAAAGACACAGCGCGCCCCGGCTTGTTCAAAGGCCAATCTAAACCCCCCAATACCGGCAAATAAATCTACAAACGCCAACATAGCACTATTATAATTGATTAATGTATTTGCTTTCAAGAGCTAGGCACTGGTATCATCGATATTTAGGACAATGTGTTGCGCGCCTCTCATACTACTTACTGCCCCTCATTTTCATCAAACCAATTACGCTGGCTGATGGGCTTACTCAAACTACGACACAGACTATCTAGGGAGCTCAAGGGGCGCACTTGCTGGGGCATTTGCCCAGAATCTAAAACCACGCATGGTGTCCCTCTAATGCTTATCATCCTATACCTATCTAAATAGGTTTTCAAAGCAGCCACATCGTAATTTTGCTTGGCAAACATAGCCACGCATTGTGCTTGGGTGCTGGAGCGCAGATATTCAGGGTGCAAACACGCGCTAGGGTGTTTAGGCAAGTAAAACACGCTATCCTCAGCGTTTTGATCCATTAAAACCACCTCCAAGCCCTCTAAGAATTGGGCGATGCGCTGGAGGGCAAAAAACTTTAGCTCGCCCGATGGACTTCTTTGCTCAAAGAATCTAGCAAGACTTGCAGCCGAGAGGTCTAGGGGACCTACATGCCCTGCTTGAAACTCTAAAGAGATGGACTCTTTAAAGGCTGTGGCTAAATCCCAACTTAGTACATCCGTGGGGATTTCGCGCACCATTTGATAGGTTAGCAAAGCGATTTTATAATCTTGATAAAGCGCGTGGGCGCGTTTGCCATTGTAGCTGTTTTCTTCAAATTTATGCGCATCCATAAGGGGGGCTAAAATACGCGCCCATTGGGCTTGGGGTCTATCCTTGGCACGCTTGGCAAGAAAACTCACATATTCAGAGGCATCATAGACAGATAGCAGAGGTTGGTAACGCAGGGGTTTGTAGAGAAAGTCTAGCACACGCACCAAGGTTTGGGCGATCTCTTGGATAGAGAGGGGGTTTTGCTGGCACGGAGCAGAATTACCCTCCAAAAGGGCAAAGAGAAAGACGATCGCTTGGGTTTGCATGTGTTTTTTTAAGGCGACAGCTTCGCTTTCTCTGAGCTGTTTTAAGTTGGTAACATCGCTGTATTTATCGTATTTCTCTAGTGTAGTTTTAAAATGCGCAAATAGGGGTAGGGATTCTAGGGCATTTTGGGCTTGTTGTTCTAAGCTGGGGAGGAGGGGTTTAAGGGTGCGATTTTGCTTGCAGGGGGCATTTTGCAGGGCATGTCGAATCTGGGTGTGCATAGAATCTAGGTTTTGTAAGAATGTAGCGGGTAAAGTGGGCTCTTGGGGCGGGGTGTAGAGTGCCCAATCTTGCAGGGCAAGGCATGCGGGCTCTTTGGAGTCAAAACCGCTTAATTGTTCCTCAGCATCCAAATACAAGCAGGGGCTATTGCCTATGCTTAAAAGCCTAACACTTCTTATGTAATCCTTAAAATAGCGGGGGTTAAAATTCTGGGCTTTAAAGATATTTTGGCAATTTTGCACACTCTGTTCTCTCAAGTATTGGGGAGCAAAGCAGGGGGTGGGATTAGCGCGCAAACGCTCCCCTGAAATAAGCTCAGACCTTTGGATACTATCCATATAAAACTCTTGGTTGTATAAAAACGCTTCTACACGCCTCTTAGCGTGCAAATCCCATAATTGAAAGACTTCTTGGGTGTGTGTATCCATCCTTTTAAGCCATTGGCTAGCGATATCCCATTGGAGATCGTCCCACTCTATACAATAATCAGTAGAGTTACGATTGCAAGGCTTGGGGACTATTCTTTGGTGTAAAGCCAATTTTTGGGCTAAACCCATGCCCATTAAATCTTTAGGATACGCCCTAGAGGCAATATCAGGGGTGGGGTTACAGAGGTTTTTACAAGGTCTAGCTTGCAGGGGTTTAGAAACTTGCAAGGCTTTTAAATACAAGCTAGGATCAAGCCCTTGCTTTTTGGCTTGGAGCAAAGGGGGGTAGATCAAATCTAGCATGTGTAAATAGTCTTGTGCGATGAAGGTAGCGGGGCGTATGATGCGGTGGAGATCGCCACTTATCTCATTGACTTTGCGCATATAAGCTTGCAAGAGAGTTAAAAGCTGGGATTGTGTGTAATCTAGCAGGTGATCCCACTCTTTATTTTTAAGGGGGGCTAGTAGGGGGGTGGCTTGGATAATGGCTTGTAGATGTTGGCTTAGGGCGGGTTTGATCTGTGCAAGGGTAATCCCCTTATCCTCGTGATCATTGAAAGTTTGTATGAGAAAATCTTGGGCGTTTTGGAGGGCTTGTAGCAAACCCTTAGGCAAAGGCGCGCTGACATTGGGGAGGTTGTCCTTGAGGATTTGGCAAAGGGGTTCT
This sequence comes from Helicobacter sp. L8, assembly GCF_003660355.1. Lineage (NCBI taxonomy): Bacteria > Pseudomonadati > Campylobacterota > Epsilonproteobacteria > Campylobacterales > Helicobacteraceae > Helicobacter > Helicobacter sp. L8. The sequence continues at coordinate 47,090 of NZ_QXQR01000009.1, read as the reverse complement.
TTGGAGGGGAAGGTTTGGATTGTGTTTTGGGGAGTGAGATAGAGGCAGGGTTGCTTGAAAGCAATTAAGCGAAAATTATGCAAAAAATCTTGTACCATTGTGGGTAAGCTATATTCGAGCATGGGACTTATCTCCCAGCTACCTCCAGTGATCCCCTCTAGGCGCGCGTGGATAGCAAAGAGATAGGCATGGCTTAAAGATCGCATGCTGGATAAGGACAGACCTAAAGGCTGATTAATTTCAGAATAATAACTATCTCTCTCATACCTACCTAAGCCCCCTACACTCCCATAGCCATCCCATGAATTTTGTTCTCCGTTAAAGAGGTAAGCCCGCGTGCTAAATTGCAAAGCTTGCAAATGTGCGCTAAAAGTGCCCTTTTGGGGCGCATCTATTTTATTTTTCTTTAAATATGCGTCCAAATCGTTTAAAAAAGCGGGCATGCCAGACTTTTCGCCCAAAAAGCGCAGATACGCCTTTAAATCTAAGTCCTGTTTGAACGCCTGTATGAGTAGGAGATAGACCACCTCCAAACTGGTAGAAAAATTTTCTAAAAAGGTTTCTGTGTGGAGGGGTTGGATTTGAGGATCTCCAATTATCGTGTAAAAACTAGGATCTTCATAGCAATTCATGTTGGGCAATTTGTAGCGCATGAGCGCAATAGCATGCAAAATCTCAAAACTTCTAATCTCTTGGGCTAGAGATGGGGGCAACTGCGCTTGGATGGCTTTGATCGTGGGGAGCGCATCTACCATGCTACTAGCTAGATTAATCCAAGTGGGGGCATATTTTTTAACCATATCCACGGAGTAGATGTCTGGATCAAAGCCCTTAGGGCATAGCATCCCCTTAGTGGTTTCTTTAAACGCCCCCAACATGGAGTTATAAAGCTCTTGTGAGGCGTTTAAAAACACGCCTCTATCCAAGCTCCATTTAGGGGACTGGGGAGGGCTAGCAGGGGTGCGCGTGATGAGCCATATACCTAGCACAAAGGCTAGTAATAACAATGCCAAAAGCGCGCGTGTCAGGGTTTTATGCATGAGGAGAGATGAAATCTTAGGATTGTGCTGCTTGTTCGCATGTGCTTTTTGTGTGGTAATCCATATACTTTAAAGGGAAGACTTGGGCGCATTCTTTGGGGAAGTGTTGCAAACACAGATCTAAAAAAACTTTTTCTAAAAAGACATCGCCACACAGATAGACTTTATCTAAGTTAAATTTAATATGCGCTTCATAAATCACATTGCCTAAAAACTCCGCTAAAGAATCCAAAATCCCAAAACCCATAGTGGGCGCGTCCGTGCCTCCTAGCGTGTAACTGAGCGCGCTTCTGAGTGTGGGGGTGGGGTTGAGATTGGGGGGGTCTTTGGTGAGCTTGAAGTCAATATGAGGACCCTTAGGGCGCAAGAAAGCCTTAGCGTGGGTAAAAAGCGCGCGCGTGTCATGCGTGCTACTTAGCCCTAAGAGCTGGGCTAATCCAGCTAAAAAGTCTAGCAAATTCGCACTAGAGGTAGAGATGGGGGGTTCTTGCTCCAAGCGCGCGCATAACTCCGGGTAGGCTTTTTGGTAGTTAGCATAGAGTTTGCGCCCCTTAGCATTGCTTTGGACTTGCTTGATGAGCGCGCTAGGGCAAGTTGGCAAACTAAGGCGCATAAGCTCCTTATAATTCTCATCATACACCCAAAAACAGTTAGGACGCTCAAAACTCAAATACAAAAGCAAATGGGGTTCTTTGGGGGCTTCTTGGCTGACAAATTCTAAAGTGGGGCTCATTTGGGTGCGCGTGTGGGGCAATAAAAGCCCATTTTTAGCCACGCTAAAAGTGCGCTCAGGGGCACTAGCCAGCGTGCAGGTGTAGCTTAAATCGCTTTGATCGCTTTGGCTATCTTGGCAGAAGAGATAAGAAATCTCCTTGTTGAGCAAGTGGCGTGCCAAGAGGGCTAGCCCAAAATCATAGGGCAGACACGCACAAATTTCTAAACTCTTAAACTCTGAGACAAACACCTCTTTAAGCGTGGCGATGATGCTGGGCTTTTCAAAGGTGCATAGGGCTTGCGCGCCTTTGGTGTCCATGCGTGTTAGAGAAAGCACACTGGCTAAGTCTAAAAACAAAACCTTAGCCCCCTCTATGTATTTGCAAGAGAGGGTTTTAAGCCCCCTAGAGGTCTGCACGCTAAGAGCCCCCCCCTCTTGCAAGATACGCCCCATGTCCTCTAAGGCGGCTTGCACTTGGGTGGGGGTAGCGCATTCTTGATTGTGGTAGATGAAGGCACTAAGATAGGGTTCTATGCTTCCCTGCTCTAAAGCCTTGCTCTCTTCTAGCACACCAATGGGCGCGCAAGCCCTATCTTGATTTTGCCACTCCACACCCTCTTGGCTAATGCGCACACCCACAAAGCGCAAACTCAAAGAGAGGGGGAGGCGATTGCTTAAAATTTGGGCAAAATCCTTAGCTTGCTCTGGAGTTGCCTCTATATAGAAATGTTCTAAAGAAGTAGCATAGGACAAGTTAAGCGCATGGGCATGGTGGGCTAGAAAGTCCATAAATAACGCGCTCATACGCGCGCCAAACTCCCCTACCAACTCAAAATCAAACACAAAAACCATCACAAAGCCTTCTTATAAGAATGGTGCGCAATCTCTTGTAAATCCTGCGCTTGGGCTTTGAGGGTGGCGCGCACGCCCCACTCAGATAAGAGTTTAAGCGCGTGTTCTTTGGCGCGCTGTGCGCCCTCCAACATGCCAACACTGAGCTCAAAGGTTGTTTGCTCTTGCACAATGGAGGGCACAAGCCCAATAATGCTAGTAGGGGGCAAATCGCCCATTAAGGCGGTGAGTCTTAGAGTTTGTAACATCTCCACCTCATGCGCGCTCCCTGCCCAAGTAATTTGCGGGGGGATATTTTCAAATTCAAAGCAAAACACTTCGCCCACGCGCGCGCCTACTACACTCACACAATCTAAAATCAAGAGGCGATCGTATTGCACAATCCAAGGGATCAAGGCTTGGGCGAGCGTGCCCCCGTCCATAAACTCCAATTTATGCGGATAGGTAAAATCGTAATTATGGGCTAATTGGTGGCATAAATGCACCCCCACGCCCTCATCGCCTAGCAAGATATTGCCCACCCCCAGCACCAAAATATCCACGCTAGCCTTTCAAATAACGCCGTCCGCTGATCATCACATCCGCGCCCCCATCGGGGAATTTGAGCGAATGGAAGACCACCATGTAAATGTGCACCGGGATAAATAAACAGATCCCCCAAGTGGCTAGGTGGTGGATGTAGCGCACATTAGAAAGCCCCCCGCAAAGCACTTCAAACCACTTAAAATAGGGTTCTAAAAATCCCCCCAATCCGCGGTGGTAGACATTGTAGTAAAGCACGATCCCGCTCAAGGCAATGACAATGAGCAACATGCACAAAGAAAAGTAAGCCACAAACTGCAAGGGGTTATAAACCCCCTTGATCTCAGGGCGATTGCCCACAAGAAAATAAACCTTGAGTTGCCTAATCCACGCATGGATGCTAAAAACCCCCTTAATAGACACGCGCTCCGCACGGCTTTTTTTGTCAAAGAAAAAGAGATAAGCCCGAAACAAAGATATGGCAATCAAAATCAAGCCTAGCATGACATGCGCGCTGCGGATATAGGCTTGCAAAAAATACATGCTATGGTAGACGCTTGAGCGGGGCTCTAAAAAGGGGTAGGCGATGTAAAAGCCCGTGAGCATCAAAGCAAAAATGGCTAACGCGCGCACCCAGTGGAACAAGCGCACCCAACCTGAATATTCTTTATGGGGGTGGTAGTAGGCACTATTGGGGGTAAGCATGGCACACCTCCTCTTTTTTAGCCCTATCAAAGCGCGCAAAACTAGGATCCACTCTAAACTCCCCAAAATCGCGCCCCTTGATGTCCATCACATGCACCGAGCAGGCAATACAGGGATCAAAAGAGTGAATGGTGCGGATGATCTCTAAGGGCTGGGTCAAGTCAGCTAGCTTCGTGCCAATCAAACTCATCTCATAGGGTCCTCCCTGTCCCTTTTCATCGCGCGCCCCGGCATTCCAAGTAGAGGGCACAACCGCTTGGTAATTCTCCACCACCCCATTTTTAATGCGCACCCAGTGGCTTAACATCCCTCTTGGCACTTGCCCGATGTAGCGTCCCTTATACTCCTTATTTTTGTCAATCTCATAGGGCGCGCAGGTGCTTTGATCGGATTTGAGGTTTTCAATTAAAGATTCTAGGGTAGTCAAACCATTTTCTACTAAGATTTTAGCCTCCAAACAGCGCGCGGCTGTGCGCCCTAAGGTGCTAAAGATCGCCTCTATAGGTAGCCCCGTGTCTTTTAAAAACTGGGTGGCAACTTTAGTTGTGTGGGGGTTTTTAGCCGCCAAGCCCACAGCTAAAGAGGCTAAAGGTCCTACCTCCATGGGCATGCCATTGTAGCGCGGGGCTTTAATCCAAGAGTATTTGCCCTGCGTGTCTAGCACCTTGCTAGGTTCTAACTTGCCACTTAAGCCCACACTCTGCCCATCTTTAAAGCCGGTGTAATGGGGTGTGGTTTGCCCATCATAGGGATGTAACTGCGCCTCTTTTGTGCTGTATTGGTACCAAGAGTGTGTCACATCTTCTTTGATCCAATCCTCATTAATGGGGTGCAAAGTGGAGAGATCGCCATTGAGCACCACGCCTGAGCTCAATAAATATTTGCCCCGACTAAGCAAAATCTCCTCATGGGCGATGAAATTTTTCACCCCGCAACCATGCAAAACGCTCTGTTCATCTTTAAACATTTTAGCTGCCATCACCAGATCCGGATAATACGCGCGCTCCACAAAGTTTTTCACGGTCTCAAACTTGCTTTTCCACTCGGCTAGACGGGTTGGATCGAGCACATCTCTTACAGAGGTGATCCCCCCCACGGTGAGGCTTTGGGGGTGGGGTTGTTTGGCTCCAAAGATGGCTGTCATCTTTGCTGCCTCTCTTTGGATGGCTAAGAGATTGAGGTAGTGCGAGAGCACGATCAAATTTTGCTCCGGGCTCAAGTGGTAGGTTTTATGCCCATAATAGCCATTGGCAAAGGGACCTAGCGCGCCCTGTTTGGCAAAGTCGCCCACGCGCTTTTGCACCGCCTTGAGCGCGTCCTCACCCGTGTCCAAGGGGTAATCGCAATATTTAAAGGCAATTTGGCTTGCTTTTTTAGGATCGGCTTTGAGCGCGCTTAACAGATCGCACCAATCTAGCCCATGCAAGGTGTAGAAATGCACCACATGGTCATGCAAAATCAGCGCGATATTCATTAGTGATCGCACCAATTGGGCGTTTAAGGGGGGGGTGATCCCTAGCGCGTCCTCCACTGCGCTAATGCCCGCCTTGTAATGCGAATAGGTGCATACCCCACAAATTCTCTGCGCAATAAAGCCCGCATCGCGCGGATCGCGATGCTTGATGATGGTCTCTAACCCCCTAAAGAGGGTAGAGCAAGAATGCGCGTCCGTGATGACATTATTTTCATCCACCACCACCTCAATGCGCAAATGCCCCTCAATGCGGGTAATGGGATCCACAATGATTTTTTTAGGCATGGGTATCTCCTTGATCATCTTTTTTCAGCCCGGCTAAGAGCGCGTGCATGGCAATGCCAATCCCAGCCACGCTTAGGGCGATCACCCCTACGCTATCTGCTACTCTGTCCGCTCCTGCCCCTCCAAAGGCACTTGTGATAGGCACGATCAAGCGGTTAGAAATGGGCTCTTCAAAGGGGCTCATGGTGTCCCAAAAATTAGGCTCAGAGCACCCAATGCAACCATGCCCGGCTTGGATGGGCCAGCTGGTGTGGGAGTTAAAGCGCAGGGTGGAGCAATTATTAAAAGTATAAGGTCCTTTACAGCCCACTTTGTAAAGACAAAAGCCCTCTTTGGCGTTTTCATCCCCAAAATGCTGCACAAATTCGCCCGCATCAAAATGCCCGCGTCTTTCGCATAGATCATGGATTCTGCGCCCATACGCCCAAGTGGGGCGGTTGTAAGCATCAAGCCGGGGCAGTGCATCAAACATCAAAAAGTAGATGATATTGCCCACGATGTTTTTTTCACTAGGGGGGCAACCGGGCACATTGATAATAGGCTGTGAGATGATTTTACTTAGAGCCTGCGCGTTAGAGGGGTTGGGGTAAGCTGCCTGCACGCCTCCAAAGCTTGAGCATGTCCCAATGGCAAAGATGGCTTTGGCATGTTTGGCGGCATGGATACACTCTTGTGCGCCCGTGCGCCCTTGTGCGCCCATGGTTAAAAAGTATTCTGTGCCCTGAGGGATCCCCCCCTCCACCATTAAAATGTAATTGCCTTTGTGCTTTTCAATCGCCTGTTCTAAACTCAAATCCGCTTGGTGTCCGCTAGCCACCATGATGGTTTCATGGTATTCTAAATTGATGTAATCAAAGATGATGCTATCAATGCTAGGGTCTTCACTCCTAAGCAAGCTCTCACTACAGCCCGTGCATTCAGCCATGTGCAACCAAATCACAGGCAAGCGGTTAGCCATCTCCACAGCTTGGGCGACAAGGGGGGTAAAGCTAGCCGGTAGGGCTAAAGTCGCGCTCATCGTCCCCACCCATTTCATAAAGTCGCGCCGATCCACGCCTTTTTTTTTCTAGCTCTGTGTGGATATTTTTGTCCGCATTGTGCGCGCGCAAACCCTTTAGGGCTTCAAGCCGTTTTGAGATTTGATCAAAAAGGACATTGTTGTCATCTGCCATGCTAATCCTTGCTCGATAGAGTTTTTTATTTTAGCCTAATTGTGATTTACCAACGATTTAAATAGCCTATTGCGCTATTTGGTTAAAATACGCGGTGATTTTAAAGCAAGGTTGCTTATGGACCTATCCCTCATTCTAGCTATCCACTTTATCGCCTTGCTCACCCCCGGACCAGATTTATTTTTGGTGAGCACTTATGCGCTTAAAAGTAATTTCAAACACGCTTTTAAGGCGGTGTTAGGGATCAGCGCGGGGGTGTTGGTCTGGATCGTGCTGTGTTTATTTGGGCTCAAACTCTTTTTTGAGAGTTTTAGTTTTATGCGCACCCTCATCGCGCTTTTAGGCGCGCTCTATTTGTTCTACCTAGCCTTTAGTTGCCTTAAATCCCTGAATAAAAGCTTAGAGTGGCAAAATAGCGCGCCTAGGGGGGCTTTTTTAAGTGGGTTTTTGACTAATTTGCTCAACCCTAAAGCAGCTCTTTATTTTGGGAGCATTTTCTCTAGCCTAGATTTTGCTTCTGGCTTGTTATGGGTGATTCTAGCCATCAGTGTAGAAACCTGCTTGTTTTTCAGCGCGATCGCTTTATTATTTTCTAAAGACTCTATGAAAAAAGCCTACACGCGCTATTACAAAGCTATTGACATCACTTGTGCTATCCTCTTTAGCGCATTTGGGGGCTTGATCTTATTTAGGGTATTTGGGCTAAAATAGCGCGATGATACCCCTAGCACACCTAGCAGAAGAACCGCTCAAGCACGCCATAAAAGAGCGTTATTTTAAAGAATTTGTATTGAGTGGGGGCAAGATCGATTTTCAAATTTACCTCCCAAGCGATCAGCTCCCCTACCCCCTGCTGTGGGCAGAGGCTAAGGCGGGGGCTAATAACGATCTATGCGCTGCTTTCACGCAATTAGTACTCAGCATTTTACAAGAATCACAAGAGGACTTGCCCCCCTTTTTAGGGGCTTTTGATGGCGCGCGTTTTAGCGTAGTAGAGAGTGAAAAATTGCAAGGCGTGTTAGAGGAGCTAGCAAGCAAACGCTACGCGTTTGCGCCTAGTAACCACAACGCCCCGGGTTTTAAAGAGGCTGCCCAGCTTTTAGCCCCGCTTTTACAAGAACACGCCACCACTTTTGCCTACGCTACCCAAGAGGAGGAACTGCAAAACTTCATCGCCTCTTTGCATGGCAAACCCCGCCTTAAAACCAAAATCACAAGGCAGAATTTTAGAAAAGTGTATGATAAATGGCTTGTTGCTGTAAAACCCTCTATCCAAATGGCATGGGAAGAGGCAGAAAAAATCCAAGTCCTAGAGGCGGATTTTTACCTAGCCGACCTGATCAGTAAAAACGACCTCACCCTCAAAGACATCAATATCCGCCTTGTGGGCGATCACTATGTCTTTAATGAAAAATTAAACCAACTCACCAAGTCTTGTAATTGTGAGAAAACGGGCTTTAAGGATGGTCAACGCGCGCATAAAGAGTTTTGGAAACTCTACCAACGCCCCCCTACTAAGTCTGAGCAAAAATACATCCTCGATCGGCGGGATTTGCTCATGTCCAAGCGGGAGTATCGGGGCGCGTTTTACACCCCCAAGATTTGGGCACATAAGTCTAAAGAATATTTAGCCCAGATTTTAGGCAGCAACTACCAAGATGACTACTTTCTTTGGGACTTAGCAGCAGGCACGGGCAATTTATTAGTGGGGCTAGAAAACCCCTACCATGTTTTTGCTAGCACCATTGATATAAATGATGTCAAAATCATCAAAGAGCGCGCCCAAGACTCCAGCGACAGCCTACGCATTGCCCACGAACATATCTTTGAATTTGACTTTTTAGAAGACCCCTTTAGCCAACTCCCCCAAAATCTGCAAGAGATTTTAAACACCCCTGCCAAACTCTCTAAATTGGTGATCTACATCAACCCGCCCTATGCTGAAGCGGGGAGTAAGAGTCAAATAGCAGGTACGGGCAAGAATAAGGAGGGCGTAGCAAAAAGCAAGAAGACAACAGAGCAAGAAACACCAGAAACGCTTGTGGTGCAAAAATACGCCCAAGAGCTAGGCAAGGCAAGAAACGAAATCTTTGCGCAATTTTTTATGCGCATTGTCAAAGAGATTGCCCCTTTAGAAGCAAAGACCCAAGTTAAGGAGACCCCCCCAACAAGGGGGGAGAGCTCTTATGAGCGTTGGTACCACACAAATTTAAGCCCGCAAAAGCAGAACTTAATGTATAATACCCGCTTAGAGCCCTTACCATGTTTTTTGGACATGGATGGCTCCTTTCTTGGTTTTGCCCCCTTACAGGGGCAGGGTGATTCTACCCAATCCCCGCTTAAAATCGTAGGTCCTATTTTAGCCAGTTTCTCCACACTCAAATACCTTAACTCCTCTAATTTTAAAACCTTTAGAGCGCACTTTAAGGCGCGCTTTTTGGGGGGCTTTATGTGTCCGGGCAACACCTTTGATCATGTCAAGGGGAGCTTTCCTATCGGGTTTTTGGTGTGGGATTTGGGCGCGCCCCCCTCTAGCCAACCCATCATCCTAGACATCTATGACTCTAAGGCTAACTTCTTGGGGGTCAAAGAGTTTAGAGCTATTGAGGGGGTGGCAAGTATTAATGAGTGGATAGCAGGTTTTAAAGTTAAAGAAGGTTGGGCGGCTATCAAACAAGGGCGAGGCGACTTTCAAAATACAAACCTAGTTGCCCTGCTCAATACAATCACAGAACACACCCGCCCCCTTTACATTAATGCCACTAATCTACATACCCTAAGCGTGTATTTCAGCGTGCAACATTGCATTAAACCCACATGGATCAACGATCGCGATCAGTTTTACGCCCCCTATGATGATTCTTGGCAGAGCGATAGCGACTTTTTAGGCGATTGTTTAATCTTTATGTTGTTTCACTCCCAAAACCGCATTTCTTGCCAATTAGGGGCTAATCATTTTATCCCCTTTAAAGAGGTAGAGGTTAATCCCAAAGCGCGCTACACCCACCACACCTTGCTAGAGTTTTTGGCAGGCAAAAGCGTAGTTTGTGCTTCCAAAAGCCCAAGAGGGCTTTTTAAAGACAATGCCCCTCAAGGCTTGTGCCCCACTTTTAGCCCCACCGCCCAAGCACTCTTACAAGCGGGCAAAAAGCTCTATGCCTATTACCACGCACAAGAGGGTTCTAAGCCTAATGCGAGTTTTTATGACATCAAAGAGTTTTTTGCTGGGGCAATGCCAAAGGCAAACTCAACCCCCCAAGCAAGGCTACAGACGCGCATTACAAAGAGCTTTACAGCGCGTTGCAAGAGAGCTTAACAAGCCTTGGAGCACAAATTGCCCCCAAAGTGCGGGGGTTTGGGTTTTTGAGGCAGTGAGGCTTAAAGTTTTGGTGTATAAGAAGTCTTGAAGGGTCTCCCCTTCAAGGGGGGGCTTTTGCTTTGCGCTTTGGGGCTCTACTTTGGCAATCTCCTTTACAATGCGCATAAAAAATTGCGCAAAGATTTCGTTTCTCGCCTTGCCTAGCTCTTGGGCGTATTTTTGCGCGCTTTGAAAATCCTTAGCCACGCCCTCCTTATTCTTGCCCGTGCCTGCTATTTGACTCTTGCTCCCCGCTTCAGCATAAGGGGGGTTGATGTAAATGAGCAATTTAGAGCGCGTTTTAGGGTTATTTAAAATGGCTTGTAGCGCGTCTGGGAGTTTGTCTAAAGAGTCGTTTAAAAAGTCAAATTGGAAGATATGCTCCTCTTTAAGGGCTAGTCGCCCTTCTTTTGCGCGCTCTTTGATGATGGCGACATCGTTTTTATCTAAAGTGCTTGCAAAGATGTGGTAGGGGTTAGAAAGTCCGGTCAATAAATTGCCCGTGCCTGCTGCACAATCCCAAATAAAATATTCCTCTTGGAAATTGCCCCCTAGATAATGGGCTAAGTACTCTTGGGATTTGATCGCCCATTTCAAAGGAGTGTAAAACGCCCCCTTGCGTTCTCTAACATCGGGTGGCACGAGCAGATCGCGCCGTGTGATGATGGGGTCGCGAAACTGCTCTGCCGGCGGGCGTTTGTAGGCGCGCCAAAAGGCTTTATGTGCCTCTTGGTTGTCCTTAAAAACCGCGCTCTTGGTGTTAAAAAGCTCTAAATTGTCGATCTCTTGATCAAACTCATAATGATCGCCCACTAGGCGGGTGTTTAAACCGGGGATGGTCTTGTTGTTTTCGCTCAAAAGGTCGGCTAGATAAAAGTTAGCATCTAAAATGTTCGCCTTTTTAGCCACCTTCCAATCAATGCGGATTGTGGGCTTGACCTTTTCAATCCAAGCGTGGTAGACATGCACGAAGTTGTCTTGATTGATGGGGATTTGGGGCTGGGGGATGTGCTGTAGGCTTATGATGAAGTTTTTCAACTCTTGCTCTTGGGTTTCAAACTCAAAGCTGATCAAATGCTGGTCTAAAAGGGGGCTTAAAAGTCTATAGACTTCTTGAAACTCGCTAGATTGGGTATTGCTAGGCGCAAACGCGTAGCTTTTGCTAGAGAGTTCGCTAAGCAAGTCTTTTAATTCTTTGGTTTCTACTACACTAAAACGGCAGGCATCAAATGCGCCTAAAAAGGGAGGCAAGCACGCTTGTGGGTGTTTTAACAGCGTTAAAACTAATTGGGTTAAAGCCTTTTTGGGCTCATAAATGCCCGCCTTAGCTTCTACCCAGAGTAGGGGGCGGGGGAGTTGCTCTTTAGGGGCGTAGACTTGAAAGTCGATCCACTCCGCCTTAAAGACAAAATCTTTAAAATAACGCTCTTTAATGGCATATTTTAGAGTTTCTTCGCTCAGGGTGCTCAAGTCCATAAAAGTCCTTAAGTTTTGAAAGTATTTTACCCTAAAGAGATGTTAACCAACAACCCCAATAACCCCCCTACTTAAGGGCTTTCATTGCCATGCAAGTAGAGATTGTCCCCATTCTATCCCCACAAATCTTTAAAAAGCACATCACAACACCACCCCCCCAATGCTAAAGCTCTTGGTGTAGAAGCTCATCTTATTCTGCGCCACCAATACCCAATCTTTCATGCTAGTGCTAAACTTATCAATGAGGATTTTTTGCGTGCGTGCGCTCTCTAGGGTAGAAAATCTTAAGGGTTTTCTCGCCTCAATCTTAGCCACTAGCCCCTCAAAATCCTCAATCTGCTCTAAATAGAGAGTCGCGGTAAAACTAATGCGCTTTTCATTGTCCCCTAGTTTCAAATAGAAATTTTTAGAGAGAGTCTCTACCTTTTGGATACCTAAGCTGTATTCAAAGTCCAAACTAGGGATGTTGTGATCCACCTTGAAGGTGAAGCTATCAATTTTGATGATTTTGCCTATATCAGCCATGTAGAGCCTTTAGTATGCATGCCATCCAAAACACCCAAAAAGGCACAACCAGCGCATAGTGATGGCGCAAACAAAATAGCACAACTAAAAATAAAGCCAAACCAACAAAAGCCCACACGGGCAAGCTAATTAGGCTTAACACCACGATGCAGGTTAGCCAAATTAGACACAACGCCACAAACTCAAGCATCTTAGCCATTCATCGCGCTCTCAAAGTTCAAATTCATCACCCAGCCACTCTTATCTAGGCTGTGTTGCACTTGGGTGATGAGATGAATTTCTTTGCTCTTGCCCTTAGTGAGTTCTAGCAGTCCGCCCGCAAAAAGCACCTGCCCTAGAGCTCTAAGTGAACCCTTAGTCTTGGCTGTGTTGGCTTCTTTGAGGCGGGTTTTACCTATGATCAAAGCCTCTTGTTTGGTGCTCGCGTGCGTTAGAATACGCTTTTTTGGCTGTTGTCCTGATCCGATGATTAATGTTTGCTCTTGTCCTTCTTTGTCCATGAACACCACCTCCGCGCTTTTGAAGTGCTTGGTAACTAGATAGTCAATCTCTAAACTGATGCAATCATCGGCGTTAATTTGGTAGCGCGGGCGTTGGTATTGCTTGATGTTGCGATCAATGAACACCAAATAATCATTTTTTAGCCCAAAAGAACAGCCATACTCCTCAGCCAAACGCGCACACAGCGCGCTATCACTCTCATCCACTTGCTCTAACACGCTGAGCACTGAGCTAGAGTGCTCAAAAGAAATCTTGCTTTTCAAGCCATTTTCTCTGGCAATGGCGCGCAAAATATCCCCCACACTCTTGTTTTTAAAGGAGCGATTCTTAACCTCTTTGATCTCTTTGCTATGATTGAGGCTAGTGGCATCCACGCTAAAGCCCTTCTTGTAGTTCTCCTTGATCGCGCTCACATAGAACGCCCCAAAGAAGTAGAGCTTTTCCCAGCCCAAAAAGAGTTCTAATCTGTCGCCAAATTTAGGTAATTGAGAATTAGGCGCAAGCTTGAGATTTAGCGTATCCGGGTTATCTCTCTCATAATCGCTATAATTTAAAGACTCTACCAACACCTCCGCGCCCTTAATGCGCCACTTGGGGGCTAGATAAGTTTGCATCACTCCTCCCAAATAGGGGTGATGTCTGAGGCGATCTCTTCTGCCTCAAACACGGGTAATTTCACACGCTCCCCGCCTTTAAACACATCAATGTCTAAAAGTTCAATGTTAGCCAGCAAAAAGGCGTTATAGCCACTCTTATAGCCATTTTGCACAATCTCCCCATAGTGCTTAAAATAGAGAGTGTCCCATCTCTCGCCCTGAATAGCAACACACTCATTCACGCGCCAACTCCTGGGCAAATATTTCATGCGCTTTGACTAAAAGGCGCGTATTTTGCTCTTGGGCGATGAGATTGAAAGGCTTAGTTCTAAAATAAAACACCTGCGAGCCTCTAGGACTTCTTTGGCGACTATGGCTATAGAGTGTGCTTGAACTGGTGGTGATCCCAGCAAAACTTTGGGCGCGTCTTGTAGCTAAAAAGCCCTTATTGCGTACCTTTGTCTCCCCCCTTTTTGCCCCCAAAAAGCCCCCCTGAATAAAGAGATGATCTCTAGGTCCTAATTTCACTAACACCCCCGTGCGCTTTTGGAGGCGTTTGAAACGATTCAAACTGAGCTTGTAAATGGCGTTTCTAATGGTAACTTCTAGGGTGTCTATTTTAGATTTTTTGATCTTGGTGAAGCGTCTTATCGTCTTATTAGAGAGATTGTAGCGTGTTCTTATAAGCTCTCTTTGCACTTTAGTAGTCTTAGTAAGAGTGCGATTGAGCGCGTTATTGCAAAAGCGCGCCATATCGTTATAAAAATCCATGCTAATCCTTATCGTCTTTGTAAGAGTATTGCCCAATACCCGCCTGCTTGATCGCGCTCACTATGCTATTAGGATCGCCTTGGGTGTAGATGTTGATGGTTTGGGTGTTGTTAGAATTGATCGAGCGATTATCTGTGCTATTAGCCCCGCTCTTTTGGGGATTGAGCGCGCTATAATCAAAGCTGCCTAGCACGGGCAGGGCTGTTTGTTTGTCCTGCCCGGGTGTTTGTAGGGTGGGCAAAGTGAGTTTAGAAGTGTCGGTCAAAATATTCTTTTCCTCATCCCCAAACCCCAAAAACCCTGCCACCTTGCCTAGCACGCCCCCAAAGAGTTTTTTATACCACTCATAGACTTTTGCAAAAAAACTCCAACACCGGCTTAAACACTTCCCCCATACTCCCCACACTCACCCCAAAGAGATTTAAAAGCTTGACAATGCCACTCCCTAAAAGCTCAAAAAACCAAGAAAACACAGAAACCACAGGACTTAGCACTGATCCAATCGCGCCAAATACCCACACCAATCCCTCCCAAAAACTAGCCATCTTGGCTTTTAATCCCTCCCAAGTTTGAAATAAGAAGGTTTTCACCACCTCCCAGTTGGTTACCAAAGCATACACCCCCGCCCCCAAGCCCGCTATTAAAACCCCCACAATGGAGGTCATAAAGGCTAATCTAATCAGTTTCATCGCCCCGCTAAAGAGATTAGCCCCTAGCAAAGAGGCAAGCCCAAAGGCGCGCGTAGCTACACTGCTTAAAGTAATTTGCCCGGTTAAGAGTCTATACGCTCCGCTGAGTAACAAAAGCGGGGCGCGCAGGGCTAGAGAAATCGCCGCGCTAGACAAACTAACCGCGCGATGCCATAAAAGCGCGCTAATATTGCCTAGCACACTATAACGCATTAAAGTCCACGCCCTCAAAAGCGGAGTGAAAACCACCATTGCCAAAGGTCTCAAAAGACTCAAACTCAAAATCGCCGCCTTTAAGCCTATGATACCCCCAATGGTAAGCATAATCGCCCTTGTGGCACTCTTGTGTTCTTTGGCAAAATTGGCAATAGGAGCTAGCATAGATTGAAACGCGCCAATGAAATTATTCACCACAGGCAAAAGCGCATCGCCTAGATGAATATAGAGCACCTCCATCTGTGCTCCCAAGCGTTTTAATTGGTGCGCAGTGGTGTTAGCTTTTGCGCTAAACTCCTCATCCATACTCCCTGTAGAGTCTTTAAGAGCTTCGCCCATCACCTCTTTGTATTTGCCCATCGCCCCTACTAGGGTTTTCATCTTGCCCAAGTGTTCTAGCCCAAACATGTCTTTGAGGGCTTTAGTTTGTTGCACCTTGTCCATCTTAGAGAGACTCTCTAAGAACATATCTAGGGCTTCTTTAGGCTTTTGGGCGCGCATAGCTAACCAGCTATCCATATCTAGTCCCATTTTAGAAAACCAATCCCCAAAGACTTTATCCAAGCCCTTTGCCTTCCCCTCGGCTTTATCAAAACTCCCCAGCTTGTTCATCACGGCTTGCAAAGAAGTCCCGGCTACTTCGCTAGTCATCCCCAAGGCTAACATAGAACTGCCTAGCCCGGCAATTTCTTTAGCAGAGAGCCCAAAGCTTTTACCTGTCCCAGCGATGCGCTTCATAATGTCAATGATGTCGCTTGCGCGCGCCGTGGAGTTATTAGAGATGTTATTGATGGTGTCCCCCAATACCCTTAAGTCCTTCATCTCTAAACCTAGAATGCTTTGAATGTCAGCCATGCTCTTGCCCGCATCTTCTGCACTCATATCAAAGGCTACAGACATCTTGGTTACCAGCTCGGTAAAGTCGGCAATATTCTTAGAGCCACCAATGCCCATCTGTCCGGCACTCTCGGCGATCTTATTCAAGTCTGCCGTGCTACTCCCCAAAGCCACGGACAAATCTAAAAGTTTGCGCTTTAATTCTTTGGGGTCGGTGAATTTTTTCCCATCCACTTCCCAATCCAAGATGAGCTTATCCTTGCTCACCCCCTCGTTTAACACCTTTTTCACACTTGAAAAGGTGTCTTCAAAGTCAATAGCCGCCTTTAAAGGCTTGCCTAGGGTGGCTTTAGCCGCCCCAAAAGTAGCCACCACCGCCCCCACACTCTCTTTAAGCGCATTCATACTTTGGTTAAATCTTTGGGTAATGATGGCGGTATTGACTTGGCGCAATTCTGCATTAATCGCGCGCACCTGCTCACTAGCCACCTCTCTTAAGCGCATGCTAGAGCGCAAAGAGGCTCTAAGTTGATCCATAGAGGCGCGCACTCCCTCCACCACGCCATTGCTAGTTTGCAAAGACAACGCCCGCCGTGCCGCTTGCATACTGGCTCTAAACGCCTCCAATTGGGGTCTAATGCGGACACTTAATTCAGTTTGCATCAATTAATCCTCTAAAGGGTGGGCAGGCTAGGGCGCGGGCTAGATTAGCCTTTGCAATTTGGGCATACTCCTTAGACTTCTCCACCCCAATAAAATGAAGCCCTAAATCTACGCAAGCCACCCCCGTGCTCCCACTCCCGGCGAAACAATCTAGCACCACTCCCCCTGTGGGCACAATACTCAAACAATGGCGCAAGACTTCTAGGGGCTTTTGGGTAGCATGTTGCTTTTTGCTAGCATGCAAATAGGCTTGGATATAGCCATAGTGATACTGCGCTTCTGTGCGTCTCTCATAGTCGGGCAGTTCGCCCTTAGTGCCCCATACAATAAATTCACATTGTTGCTTAAAGCCATTAGCAAAGGGTCTAGCAGATCGCCCCTTATCCCAAACGATCACACCCCGCCATGCTAAATCTGCCAATTGCACCGCGTCGCTTAGGGCTGGCAACATCCGCCAGTCAATGAAACTAAAAAAGTAAGCACTAGGCTTTAACACGCGCTCAAACTCAATCCCTAAGAAAGTCATCCAAGTTACCCAGCTCCTTTGGTCTTTGCCATCCCCTAAAAATTCGGGGTATTTATAGCCATTTTGATTGAACAAATACTTATCATTGGTGTTTTTTTGTCTTTGGCGCAAATTGAGCGCCCCCCCCACTACAATAAGGCGGATCAATCAACACACAATCAATGCTATTATCAGGCAACTTGCCCATAAACTCCAGCGCATCGGCGTGGTGGATTTGAGTGAAATCTTGTCTTTGTGAAAAATAACATGACTATGCATCATCTAATCCCACAACTCTTTTCTAAAATCTCTTGGGCAATTTGGGTGTAGGCTAGAAACTCGCTAAGTTGCATGCGCATCACCTCTAAATAGCCAAAGTGCAGGGCATAGCCTAGCAAAGCTACACCCCTTCTGAGTTTTTTTCATCCACCCCCCTAAACTTAGCCACCACTTGGGCTAAACGCTCAAATTCGCCTAGAGGCAAACTATTGAGAAAAGTCTCATCAATTTCGCCCATCGAACAATCAAACAAAAGGCTTTTAATTTGGGCTAAATCATCGCCCGCATTCATCGCCTTTTGCAACTGAAAAAGAGTAGGCTCGCTAATTTCTACCCCCTGCCCGTCTCTAAATTGAAATATCTCGCGCTTTAATTTGATAGGTTTTAGCGGCATGTCTATCCTTCACACGCGGCCGACCACCTTAAAAAGAGGGAGGGGTGTAGCCCTTTATGGCCGGTTTTCAATGATGTAATTTTTGCCCTATCTACACCTAGGACAAATCCAAAGCACTCAAAAAAGTGCTCTGTGTTTGTCCTAAGAGATATTGCGCGCGATGGCGGCAAACTGGTTCTCTCCATCCACACTAAAGACCGCGTTAGCCTTATCATAGCTAATCATCTCTTCGCGATCCACCACATACTTAAATGCCACCAAGCTAATCTCTAGGCTAATTTCTACTTCTTTGCCCATCTCAGCCTTGGGCAATTCAGCCGCCTTAATAGAGCCCTCCATCGTGGACTCTACTTGTATCTCTTTGGGGATGCCATTTTCATCCGCCCCGCTCACATTGTTTTTAATGACAATCTTAGCGACTTTAGATTTAGAGAGCGCGCTAAAAATCTCCCTGCTCATGGCTTGAAAGGTGATTTTCGCACTCAAGGGCTTAATGATGGGCAAAGCGCGCTCGTATTTGCCAATGCTCGCATTCGCCTCTAGGGTTTCAAATTCAATCTTAGGAGGCTCAAAATCTTTGAGCACCCCGGCGTAGCCATTCCCCTCAATAAAAACATTGCCTCCAGTGAAGGCTTGGGGTTCGATTCTTCTCATGCAGACTCTCCTTTGACTTGTTTGATGAGCTCTGTGCCATAGGTGCTCACCCGGTAAATCTTATTGACCACGCGCCCAATTAAAGGCATTTCTTGGACTTCTTGCTGCACATACAGCTCCCCATTCATAATCGCCTCATTAGTGTTTAAATCTGGGGGCAGGCTGATAGAATAGCCCACCACCACGCTATTAGCCACTAAGCGGCGATAAAAGGCTTCTAAACTATCGGTAACCTCTTTGAGCGCGTCGTTAAGCTGTAAATCTATGGCGCGCTTTTGGCTAGCTAGTATGCTCTCAATGATGGTATCAAAGATCACAACAGAGTGCAAACTATCAATGCCCAAATCTCTATCGCGAGTGTGTCGCCCCCACGCCCTGATCCCATCATCCACAAAACACACAGACAAGCCCAAAGCTCTCAATCTATCCGCCTCGCAATCCTGCCCATTGATGTATTCAATGCTATCCACAATGCCTACCACGCCATCAATGGCGCGGTTAGAATAGGTCTTAGCAAAGCCAAATTCACTCTCGCCCATCACTTTTGCATAGAGAGCGATTAAAAACGCGCTTAAAGGTCTTTCCTCCCCATCCAAACGGCGCACCCTTTGGAAAGACAAGATCGCGCGATGCGTGGTGATAGCTTGCACTTCTTGTTTGACTGCTTGCTCGTCCTTGCCCTCTAGAGTCAGCGCATACACACCTCTAAATTGCTCGGCGACCACCTTCAAAGCCTCTCCTAATCCGGGGCTATCACAGCCGGGGGCTAGAAAAAACTTAGGCTTGATTTGGTGTTCTTGCTCCACCTTTTTTAAAGCAAGGACACTAGCTAGGGCGGCTTTGCTATTTTGTGCCTCATCGTTATCTTTAACAAAGGCACTTAACACAAACTGGCTCTCAAGCCCTGTCGCCTCAATGTCTTTTAGGGTTTGCTTAATGCTGCCCTCTTGCACCAACTTAAACGCCTCTTCTAAATTGTTAACCACATGCACGCCTTCAAGCTGGCTATCATCCCCAATGATGGCAATGGGTTTAGAGTTTTGGATGCGCATGGGGGTGGGGGCTAGGTTTTTAAACTCAATGTTAATGCCGTATTTAGATTGACTCATTGACTTCTCCTTGTTGTTGGATTGACTCTAAAAACTCTTTTAGAGTCTCTAGTGCAGACCACGCGGCAAAATGTGCGCCTACGATGCTGATGTTTTTGAATTCTTGGGCTTTTTCCTGATTCAAGTGCGCAAACATTTCAGAGACCTCAATCTCAGAGCATAAGGACTTCACACTGAGCCAATTTTCCTCAGCCTCTCCAATCAACTCACCTAGTCGATCGATCAAGTCTGCTAAATTGTCCACATCTAGCTTTTCCGTGTAGAAATGATAAGCCACTACTTGCCCCCCTCTCTGCAAAATTCTAAATCTTTTTCTAAAAGCTCGGTATAAATGAGCAAGGCTTTGATGTTTTCAGAAACAAGCGGGCTAGCTAAAGGGGGGCGCTCTAACTTGGGGATTTTGCACTTAGTGGGAATGTAGACGGGCTTATAGACGCGCACACAGCCACATAAGAATAGAGAGAAAAAAGCACCTAGAAAGGTGGCAGGCTGATTCAGGCAAAAGGTGCCCCCTAGCGGGGGCGATCCCATGTTATCTCTTTTGAATTTTGAGACTAAATTTAAGCCCCAAGAAAGAGAATTTAAGGCAAAATGCCCACATAGGATCACGATCATGGTTGGACATGACCGCTCCTTTCTGCCCGGGGTTGGTATTGGAGACCCGGGCTCCACTATTCTATAGAATTTAGAACAAAAACGCAAACTATTTTTCATTTTTGAACACCTCCAAGCCGTGCTTAATGGCGTTTAGCTCGTGCTCGCATGAGAGGGGGCGTTGGGCTAGAGTGTTGTATTTCTTAGTGATGGCATCCTTTTGAAATTGCAATTTGCTCACATAGTCATTGACTTCTATGTTCTGCTCTAAGATGGCTTGATTTTGTTGTTCTAAACCTACCTTGCAAGTTTCACGCTCTATGATGAGCTTGTAGATCGCGTGCGCGCCATAAGCCAACGCTCCGCCCCCTAGCAAAATCGCTAAACCAATAGCAATGATCTTAGTTTCAAGCATCTTTCTTGTCCTTGTCCACGCCTAGTTTCTTAGCGATCGCCTTCAAACCCAATTCGCCCACCACTTCAGCCCCCATGTAGCCAATCCCTCCGCTTATGGCGGTGGCTAGCCCTAAAGGCAATTTGAAGTAATAATTAATCACCTCAAAGCTCACCCAAGTAGCCAACATAGAGCTACCCACTCCCCAGACAATGTAGCGCACGCGATCTCCCCAGCCCTTCAACTCCTCATTTTTGATCGTGCGCAAGACAAAGAGTCCGCCCACACAAAAGCCCACCGCCAACACCACAAAATAGGGCATCAAAACTCTAAGCTCCACGCCCAAGATGGCTATGTCTTGCGCATTCAATGCAAAGAGCCCTCCATCTTATGCTCCAACGCATCTATGTGGTTTTCTATTTGGTTGATGCGATCCAAATTGCGCGCGATGTTCTCTTGCACTTTCTCAGTCTGAATCAGCAAAATCACACTGATAACCACATTGAGCGCGGTGGTAAAAATGAAAAAAAGCCCCAAACGCCCCAAGCGTTCGATCTGCTTGAAACGGCTAGATTCATCCATCATTTTCAACCTTGTGCGGATAAAACATCTTATTGTAATTGCGCGCCTCAAAACATGGGCAGTCCTTATTGGGCTCAAAATCGCGATGCCCGTAAATAAGCGCGTCAGGGAACATGTGGGTGAGATAGCCTAGTAGATTGAAAAGCGCGTCTATTTGCTCAGGGCTACGCGTGTCTTTGCTCTTGCCATTGGCATCTAGTCCCCCAATGTAACAAATCCCCACACTATCGCTATTGTGCCCCTTGGCATGCGCGCCCACTTCCTCTAACATGCGCCCCCTCTCCACCTCCCCATTAATGCCAATGACATAGTGGTAGCCGATTTTTTGAAACCCGCGCTCCTTGTGCCATCTATCAATATCACCCGCGCTAAAAGCCTTGCCCTCCTTAGTGGCACTACAATGAATGATGATTTTCTTAACTTCTCTGCTCACTTTTTCCAAGCACACTCCTTGAATATGGACTTCACGCGCACGCATGCATAGAGCGTATACGCCCAAAAGCGCGCACTCTTGCTCTCCAACATAGCCTCTAAAAATACCTTGTGGGCGTAGGTGTGGCTAATCTCCCCGCTCCTAGCGCGCTCACATAGATAGGCATGCAAGATCGCACACTTTCTAGGTCCTAATCCCAAACGCGCCCTAAAACCATCGGGGACTTCTATGCTCTCTATCACCACAAAATCCACTCTCTGCTCATAGACAAAGCCCTCAACCACTCTAAAAGTGCCATCCTCAAAGATTTCGCACAAAAGTGGCTGGGTAAAGCTACGCACTAATTTTCCTTGAACTCTTCAACCACAAAAGCCTCTAGCTCTTTCAAGCCTACTAGGGATTCTAATTGCGCCTTTTGCGCGCCATAGAAGTTCAAAACGCGCGCCTTATAGGCTAAACCTTCTTTAAAGACTTGGGCTAATTGTTCCTTAGTGTGGCTTTTATAGCCTTTTAAAGACGCGCCCACTTCTTGGCATCTAAAATCTGACTCTAAGCCAGCCACCACCAGTCCTACTAAATTCATCTGATCCTCTAGGCGCAAATCGTAGCGATGGGGCGCGCCTAGCGCCTCGCACACAAAGCCCTTAGAGAGGGCGATGTCGGTGAGCTGGTTGATCTTAGCTAGCAACTCTTGTCTTTTTTGAAGGGCTAGGTTTTGATTCATCGCCCACAACACCGCCTCAATCTGGCGCGCGTTAATGCGCTTGTCAGTCTGAATTTCCATGTCGCCATACTCAGTGCCCACCACGCGCACGCCTTCAGGCCATGTATCCTTGCTAGGGCGCGCGTTGAGAATCTGCTCTTGAGTAATAGGGAGTGTGAGTTTCATGGGGTAACCTTCTTAGGTGATGGCATAGCAAGCGTATGCAGGATATGTATTATTAGAATCAAGAGAGGGGGCAGACACTAGCTCTATAGCCCGCTCCTCAGAACTAGAATTCACAAAACATTGTGTGAAGTTGGAGTAGACATAATGAGCAATACCGGGATAGCTAGTGCCATATACGAAAGTTCCTTGCTGATACCGAAAAAGAGCTATAATAAAAGAGTGTGCAGGAGCGTTACACCAAGTGGAATTTCTGCCATTCTTGTAGGCATTGTATATGCGGAGAGTTTGCCCTTTTACCCCCTTTTCTGCAAAAACGCGTTTCAGCTCCTCTAATGCGCGGCTCAAATCCCCTATCTTGCCCTGTATTTGCGTGTCTACTTGGTTCTTGAATGCGTCTAAACCGCTCTTGTAGTCTGCTAACGCCTGCTCTAGTTTTGCTTGTTTGGGCGTGAAAAGAGTGTTAATGCGCGCATCTAGCACTTCAAAGACTTTATTTTCTACGCGCGTTTGCACCTCTGTTTGCACAGAATCTGGGGCGAGCGTGTCTAGCACCTCTTGGCGGTTTTGGGCAATTTGGGTGCTTAAGTCGTGGCGATAGACTTGCAAATCGCTCTCAAATTTCTCTTTCATCGCCTGCAAGGCGGCGATTTTAGCATCAAAGGCGTTCAAGATGCTCGTCTTGTTGCGCTCAAACTGCGCCATCTTGTCTAAAAAGTCGCTATTGAAAGTCTTTTTGAATACATCCCACTCCGCACGGCTGGGGAAGTCGCGGTTTAAAAAGATAATTTCGCCCGGCTTGCGCCCCTTAATGGCAAACTTGATAGTAAGCACCCCGCCTACTTCTGCGCTCAAAATAATTTTAGGCAAAGGGATCACGGCTAGCACTGCATCATCTGCGCCCAAAATCAAGCACCCAAATAAGTATTTATCTGTGTTCAAATTGCCTAAATTGATCTCAAAGGTCAAGGCTTTCACTTCGTCATAGTAGGCGATGTCAATGTCCCCGCGATGATAGACATAACTCTCTACCGCGCTATACTCTAAATCGCTGGTGTAGGCTTCTTGCCCGCTGGCTGGTCGCGACCACTAGGGTGTCTAAGTCCTCTTGGGTGGGAGTGGGCGCACCCACAAGCGCGTAGGTCTGTGCGCTGGTTTTAAACTCCGAGTTAAGGACTTCTAAGCCCTTGTCAGTGGGGATGCCATAGATCATACACGCTCCTGTTTTTGTGGTCTATTTTCAAGGTAGCGCACCACCCCGCTTGCCACACACTCAATGAAGATTTGGTTAGGCTCTGTGGAAAGAAACCCGCGCGCCTGCAATTCTGCCTTAATGAGATTTGCCAAGACTTCAGCCTGCGCATTCATTCGCGATTCCTTGTTTTGAGATTCAAAGAGAGATGATGGGCGACCACCACACTTAGGGGGGCGGGGGTGATCATGTGAGAAACGCGCTTTTGCACAGACAACTCTAAGCGCCCCCGGCTTTGCCAGCAAAGGGGCGGGGTTATCGTGCGGCTAAACTTCAAGCGATCGTTAAAGCCCGCTCGCAATTGCGCCCCGCTTAAAAAGCGCATAGAAAAATCTACTTGGGGAAAGTCTATCAAAATGCGCTTGAATCGATCCCGGGCGGGCTGGATTTGCTTAATGGTGGCAATGACTCGTTTGGCATTGATGGTGCTTTTAACAGAGGGCTCAATGCGCACTTGATACTCAAAGGGTTTTAAGCGCGTCTTGGTCTTAGAGGCTTGTGGGTGGGTGTCTTGGTTAGCATAGCTAATCACATCTACAGGACCAAAGACCTTAGCACACGCCTCCTCAATGCCCCTCTCTGTGCCCAAATGAATTTTCTTTAAAAGCGGGGCTTCTAGCTGGGCTTTTTGCTGATAAAGAGGCATGTTAGTGTCTAAATCCACCCCAAACGAGCGCGCTAGAGGGATTAGATGTGGGTTGTCTGCGGGGTCGTAGAAATGATGAAAAGGCATAGTAAAATGTGCCTCTATGAGGCGTTTGAATGCCTCATCTAAAGCGCGCACTTCTTGGCTAAAGATGTTAGGCAACACGCTCATAACTGCTCCCTAATGCTAACCTGCACGCCCTCTAAAAATAACCATTCATTGCGCTCTACCGGATCTAAAGCATTCACTACACAATCTTTGACGGCTTTATCCACAAAAGCCAAAGAGGCAAGCTTGCTCACGCTCACCCCCTGCCCGATCTCTAGGCGTTTAAAAAGGCTAAAAGCGCGCGTCTTTATAGCCTCTATGATCTCTTTTTGCTCCAAATTGTCATGCAAGCAGATCGCATACTCTAAAGAAATAGGGCGTTTAATGGCTTGTTCAATGAAGACTTTATCGGTGAGGGGAGTGTGCTTTTCTAGGTTATCTCTAATGAGTTTGGGCGCATCTAAATTGTCCGCACTATAGTAAATAGTAACCTCCCCGGCATTCAAGCTCTCTACCTTGATTTTACCCACGCCCTTCACATTTGCAAAGTGCGTATAAGAGAGCACACTCCCAGCCGTGCTAAAGCTAGCCAGCGCGCTCAAATACCGCTTTTTAAGCGCATCGTCATCTTCGTAATCTTGCATATTCACAAAGGGGCTTAAAACTTCAATGTTTAAAATGAGCGGGTTGGCATTTTCTAAAATGGTGGTCTGCCAATCCCCCTCTTTGTCCCCCACCACCTGAATCACACTCTCCCCCTTAGGCAAATTGCTATCTACTAAGCTATACGCCACCGCCCCATCCATACTAGCAAACTTGGTATTCTTGGGTAAGAATAATGCCGTCTTGGTGGTGATTTTAAGGCGCGCGGTGGGCATCTCTTGTTGGCGACGCTCTAAGCCCAAAAGCTTGACCAATGCGTCCAAATACGCCCCGCTAGAGTATTCTAAATAGTTATTAGCATGGGTATAATTGATTTTATCTATCTGTTTGCCTAGATAATAAAGCACACTGCTAATAAGACACTGGATGTCATCACTAATGAGGGGCGCATAATCGCGCCCCGTGCGCTCCTTGTAGGCTTGGGCAAAGTGGGTAGTTAATTCTGCGCGCGCACTCTCAAAGTCTAGGGGGGTTAAAAAGGTGGGCATAGTGATCATAGCGCGATCTTTATGGGCGCGTCTGTGGTGTGGATGCTCAAGCACACTCCGCGCGCCTCTTGTTCAATGCGCAAATCTTGGGCACGCACTCTGGGCTCAAAGTTTTCAAGGTTTTCTAGCACTTCGTCTTTAAGGTCTAAGATGAGTTCATCTTGCACAACGCGATCCATGAAAATGGGGCTTAAGCCCACATGGGGAGCTAGAATAAGAGTGTTTTTAGTGGTTCTTAGGATTCTATCTATGTGTTTTTCTACACTTAACAAATACATGCTCAACTCCTAAAACTAGGCGTGAAAAAGATGATCTCCATCTCTAGCACCAAGCTATAGAGCGGAGTAGAGGCGATCTCTACCTTTTCTACCTTGATTCCTTTAGGGTTTTTGTGCGCGGCAAAAATCTCTAGCTCTTCTAAAACTTGTTCTAACAAGTGATCTGCCATTTCTTTGTCGTGTGCCAAAATCTCAAATTCTAGCTCCATGGTGTGCTTCCATGAATCATTGCTAGGCGCGCTAATCTGTGTGTCTGTGGTGCGAATGACTAAAAAGGGGGCTTTGTTGGCATCCAAAGTCAAAATATCATCCACGATCACATTAGGGATTTTGATCTTGCGCGCTAACACGCTTTGCAAGCCTAACAAGACTTCATTACGCTTAAGCACAGCTATCCCTATATTCTTGTAAAAACACGCGCATGATCGCCCGCGCTCTTTCAATATGCACAATACGCCATGTGGTTTTATTGTAGGTGAGTGCCACGCCTGCTTCTAGGTCGCTATTATCTTGTAACAACACAATCAAGCACAGCTTATAGCTAATGACGCGATCCTCGCCTAACAAATAGGGATCGCTTGAGCTCAAACACGCGCGCGTGCGCCCATAGGCGTTAAATCTCTCTGCAAGTAGTCCTGCTAAATCCGCACGCACAATCTCTTTTAATCCCATAGAGTGCGCTCCTGTTTGAATTCTAAATTAGAAAATAGCCACTCTACGCCCATCTTGCCCTTGCTAGAGCCATAACGCCAACACAACTCCAAACTAGGACAGCCTGTATAAAGGCTTTTAATGTGCTCATGGGTATCGTAACTACACAACCACACGCCCACTCTAGCCTTTAGATACTGGGCTAAATTGTCATGTTGTTTAGCCGTGCAAAATGCGCCATAAAAGTCTCTGCCCATGAGATAATAAGGCGGATCACAATAGATCACCACAGAAGAATCTAGGCGCTCCATAAATTCTAACGCGTCTAAATTAGAGATACTAATGTCTTTAACATGCGCGCCAATGCGTCTAATTTTGGCGATTAGATCATCGCGCTTGAAGTGGTAGTTGATGAGCCACTTGCCTTTTTGGGCGCGCCGCCTATAGGTCCTGCTTCTAGCAAACCGCTAAAATTAGCGCGATTGACATAAAAGCTCGCAAATCCTAGTTCAAACCCCGGGCTAGCCGTGCGCATAATGTGCTTTTGTCTATCATATTCTGCTAGGCTCACTTCAATGTGGGACAGCTTGTCTATAAAGTCGCCATTGCACTTTAAGAGAGCTTGCCAAAAAGAATACAAGCGCGCGTCCAAGTCGTTTAGGTGGAGTTTAGAGATTACGCCATTGAAAAGCAAAGACAAGCCCAAGCCCGCTCCCCCTGCAAAGCTCTCAGCAAATTCGCAGCCTAAGAGTTTGTGTTGCACTAAAAAGCCTTTTACCAACAAGCCTAACACGCTTTTTCCACCGGGGTATCTAAGTGGGCTAGGGGTTTTAACCACCCCCTTGGCAATCTGCTTAAGAGCGCTCATGATAGCGATCCTTAATGAGTCTCTTGCCCCCACACAAATAGGTGTCATCGTGGTAATCCACACAAGGATAAGACTCCTGAGTGGGCAAGGACTCAATGATCTTAGAGGCGCGCAAATACTCTACATAGTCCGGGCTAACATCTTTAGGAAAGTGCACCACCTGCCCCGCACAAAAAAACCTTTTGCCCACTTGGACATCCACTAGCGCGTAATACATCATTCCTCTTGTTTAGGTGGTGCGACTTCGCCTACAATGTTTCTATCCAACAAGTAAGAAAGCAGAACCGCATCGGTCTTACTAGGCTCAAACTCCTCCCCTTTAAGGTAAACCTCTCCCTCAATCAAGGTGTCGTATTGCACAAAATAAGCCATGTTGCCTCCTAGATCACATCACTATTGCGCTTGGTGATCACAAGTCTTTTAGGGTCTTTAAAACCAATAGCTACATCATAAAAGCCCGTGAACACCACATCGCCCTCATCATTTTTCAAAGCCTGCACCTGCAAATTTCCCCAAGTGCCTAAGATGATGTTAGAAAAGTCCCCAAAGACTCCCTGATAATCTCTTAGGCGGTTATTGAGCAAGAATTTATAGCCACACAAGAGATCGCCCGCCTCGTTGAGCAAGTAGCGATCGCTGCGCCCTGTGGTGTCGTAACGGCTGGTTTGCAATTTGGCTTTAGAGAGCGCGTTGGCAACAAACACCACCTTATCGGTGTTGAGATTTTGGGCGGTGAGCTTGCTCCCAAAAGAGATGGTTTTTTCAAAATTGGGCGAAGTTAGATACTCTGGAATTACATTCACGCCAGTGGTAGCAAAACATCCTCTAAAAGGACATCTAGCATCGCCTTTGCCATAGAGCAAATCGGTTTCTAAGCGTCCCTTAATCTCCTCTTTGATGCGCTGGATGATGTGGGTTTCTAGGGCAATGGGAGTCATGTTGAACATCTGACGCGTTACTTGCACCTTGCACTTAATGGTCTTGGGAGTTAGGGTGATCTTGCTTGCCCCTAGTTTGCTCGTTGTGGTTGTGCCTCCTTCAGCCACCCAATACGCCTCCAGCTTGCCAGTTTCTGCAGGGATTTCTACCACCCCGCTTAAGCCCGTCATCTTGTCGCACAGACTTAAAATGTTGCTTTCTTGGAAGACTTGCTGGATGAATTTATCAGCGCGATAGACATTGGGCACAAAACCCGCATTCTTGGGATCAATGCTAGTCATCGCATCAAAGCGCGCCATGTAATTGTCATCAATTTCTAAGCCATTGACCCCCATGCTCAACTCTACCGGGCGCGTGGCACTCCCACTGGCGACATTAAGGGCGTAATTAGCCAAAGAAAACACGGGGCTAAACTCTTGTCTTTCTGGGGACTTTTGGGCTAGGTGCTGGCTAGAAATGAGAGAAAAGCTAAAATCTTGGTAAGACTTGCCCTCCCTGATCGCCTCTAAAGCCTCTTTCTCCTTGCCCATCGCGCTGCCTAGTTGCAAGATTTGGGCGTTATTCGCTTCTTTTTCTTGGAACTGAACTAACTGGGCTTGCAAGTCCTCTAGTCCTACACTAGGGGCGCTAAGTTCACTCATGGGGTTTTCTCCTTTGAATTGTTGGGCAAATTGGGTTAGTTTGGCTTTTTTATCCGCTCCACGCCACACTGCGCTAAGCTCCACCACCTCCCCGCTAGTCATTTTCTTTAGGGGTAGCCCTTCATGGGTTTCTTTGGTGTTTTCAATCTTTTGATTAATGATACCCACACTCACGCTTTCGCACAAACCATTTTTAAAGCGCTTAAAAGCCTCCAAACTCTCTGGCACATCCTCAAAAAATCGCACCTTGACTTTGTGCCCTTGATCGTCTAGTTTATGCTCTTGGATCACTCCAATCGCGTTTTCAAAAGAAAGCTGGTGGTTCTTGTAGAGGTGTGTAGCGTTGAAGGTGAGCCCATCGGTGAGCACATCTAGGTAGTAGTGCCTGATCTTGAGATTCTCCCAGTCAAAACAAGACTGCTTGATTCTAGGATTTTTGCTCATGGCAAGAAAGCTAATGGTTTTTTCTGCCTCATTAATGCCCGCCTGCACAGACATTTCTAAATTGATAGGCTTTTGCTCTAAAGCACCTTGAATCTCTACCACTCGTCTGCTCCCTCTAGTTTGCCCCTATTATAACATTTTTTCTAAAAAAAGTAGCTGATTTTTTATAAAATACGCTATACTTCTAAAACCCGCTAGCTATTGCGCCCCCTAACCCCCTCCTCTCTTTCACATCAAGGACTCCTAAGATTAACACAGGGCGCAAGGCATAGGGGGAGCTCTTGCGCCTCTACTCCGCTAGACTCTAGACGCGATCTCTTTTTGCGCATCTCATCTGCCCATGCATCTTTCTTGCGCATCTCATCCACCCATGCATCATATTGCCTACACTCCTCATCTAAGTCTACAAACATCTTTAAGAGGCGCGCGCCTAGCACCTGCCCATCGCGCACAATAACCCTCAAGCTAGTTTGCAAATAGCGACAATCATCATTATAATGCAAAAACTCGTCTAGCTCATCTAAAGCCTTTTGCTCGCTACTTGAATCAAAGACTAGCGCATAGCATTGATTTCCATAGCCTAAAACATCCTCTGTAGACTGCAACCTAGCGCGCAATACTTGATCATTGAAGACAAATTCAGCCGGCGCATTAGCCACGCTTAGATCGATCTCTGCCCATTTGACATCCACGCCCGCCACATTGAGACTAGATTGAAAAGCTGGGCAGAGTGTCCAAAAGCCATTAGAGGTATAATAGATGCTCCATTCTGGGCACACCTCTACACTGGTAGCGCCCTTTTCTTGGACTTCTTGGACTTCTTGGACTTCTTGGACTTCTTGGACTTCTTGGACTTCTTGGACTTCTTGGACTTCTTGGGAGGAGGCAAAGCCTCCTTCTTTGCGCACAAGTTTATAGCACAACAAGCCATCTACACTAAGAAACTCCACCACTTGCGCACTTTGCACATCCACTATTGCGCGCACATAGAGGCTAAAAGCTTTGTCTTGGAATTGCACGCCCAAGTTATCCACCTTATTAGGATGGAAGGTTACGCGATAAGAATTGCCGCTCAAATCAAAATAACCAACCTTGTGCGCACAGCGATCGTATAAATGAACGCTTTCTTTGCGTTGTTGTGCCTTGAATTGCGCCCTGAATAAAGCTTTGGAGGCTTTGATGCCCTCTAATTTTTGCCCATCATCTGCACAGCCTGCACCTTTAAGCGCGTCCAATTTCAAATAAAACCCGCTATCCCCATAAAAATCACTCACCTCAAACACCCCCTCAAACTCTACATTCATTTTGACTAACTTAGCCATGTTGACTCCTTTTGTTTTTGTAGCCCTATTATATAGTAAAAAATAGTATTTGTCAAGTATTTATAGTAAAAATTTGTTATTTTGTGCTAAAATCCTACAAAAGGATATTACATGGATTGTTCAAAACCCCTCATCTGGCCCGGTGGCAAGTTCTATCTAACCAAGACGCTTTTAGAGAAACTCCCCATTAGAAAATATTTTTGCGAAGTCTTTGCCGGTGGGCTTTCTTTGTTGTTTGCCAAGCAAAAAGAGCGTTTTGAAATTGTCAATGACAATAATAAAGAACTCATCAACTTTTATCTATGCGCACGCAATTGCCCCCAAAGTCTAGCCCAAGCCTACCACGCCCTCCCCATTGAGCGCGGCACCTTCATGCAAATTGCCAAAGAGCAAAGAGAGGGGGTGTTGCCTAATAATAAGATTGAGCGCGCCGCGCGCTTTTTCTATGTCAATCAGTGGTCTTATAGGGGGCAGGGCAATGGATTTAGAGGGGGGGGGGGATGCCCACAAGAGCCCAGCAAAAGGACTTACTTTAGAGCAATAGCGCGCCTAACCCACAAGGATTTCACCAAGCAAGCCCAAAGACTACAACGAGTCATCTTTGCATGCCAAGACTTTGAGGACTTTATTAAGACTTATGACAATCCACAGACCTTTTTTTATTGCGATCCCCCCTATATTGCCAGTGCAGATGTTTATGAGGACTTAGCCGGCAACAAAGCCTTTAGCCTAGATGATCACATCCGCTTAAGCGCGTGCCTTAAAAACATTCAGGGCAAGTTCTTGCTAAGTTTGGACAACCACCCCCTAGCCCTAGAACTCTATGCGGGCTTTAATATTGAAGTGGTGCAAACCACTTATAGCATGCGTGCAGGGCGGAGCGAAATGGGCGCGCAAGAGTTGCTAATTTCTAATTATGGCAAGAAGTGGAGTTTATTTTAAGAACTCTTAGAATAATAGGCTTGATCGCCAAAGCGGGCAAAATGCTCTTCAATGGCTAAAACCATCTTGCGCGGATCGTAACTAACCCCCCAGACAGACTCAGGGAGTTGCTGGTAGGGATTTATTTTTTTTAGATCGGGCACGATGTGCATGTAGGGCAGATTTTGCAAAGTGCAAAAACGCTCGATCAAATCTGCATGTGTGGCGATGTTAAAAACCCGTGTGGTTTGGTTTTTGCCTATTAGGGCGCGCGCCTCAGCACGCCAATACTTAGCCCAATAACTCCTCCCAATTCTCAAAGCGCACTCCTGCACATCGGGCAATATATCGCCCGCTTGCTCCCACAATGTGAATAATCGGGCATAGAGATCGCTCTCGATTAGGGCTATTTGGTGAGGTGTTTTAGGCTTACCAGCCATCATGTCATTATAAGTTTGGGCATTACACTCAAAAGTAAAATACTTGCTATCAAAATAGGGACTAATTTGCTCCATATACTCCGGATGCACCAAAAGCGCGCGCAATAATAAATCCTCTATGAGACTGCCTTCAATCTTTTCAGGGGCTTTTGTGTCTTGTTGTGGCTTGCGCTCAAAGCCATATTCTTTTTTAATCCACGCCTCATAAGCCTTGATCCCATTAGGATCATCTATAAGCCTATCTAGGGCTTTAAAGCACGCACGGGAGGCATGCATAAAATCTAGCGGGTTTTGCAAATCATATCCTAATAACGCACGCCCTAAGCTGTATTCAATGAAAGGCACGGGTTTATCAAGGGCATCTTTTAATTGTTGGGCTTTGCCCTGTGCCACCATATCTGCTACATCTAGCCCGCTCTCCAATTCCACCACGCCCCCGTATTTGAGGTTTTGGCTTAAAAGCTCAATGGCGCGCGTGGTCGCCTCTTGTCCGGCATTGTCTGCATCATAAGCCATGATGATGGGCGATCGCTCTTTGAGGATATTTAAAAGGGGCAAATGTTCGGGGCTTAAAGCCGTGCCTAGAGTAGCGACTGCGATTTTAATGCCCACTTGGTGGGCTAAAATCACATCAATATACCCCTCTGTTAAAAGAATCTTTTGTTCCTTAAGAATGCTGAGGCGGGCTTGGGGGTAGCCATACAGCGTTTTAGACTTGCTAAAAGCCGCGCTGGTAGCGGAGTTAATGTATTTGATCGGATCCGCCCCTAAAGCCCGTCCCCCAAAGGCGACAATCTTGCCATTAGAATTTTGAATCGGGAAGATAATGCGATTAAACAGCGAGGCGTATTCCTTGCCCTCTTGGGTGAAAGCCAAAACGCCCAAATGGTGCAACGCCTCTTTATCTAGCTGGTATTGATGGATAAAATCAAACACCGCACGGCTATCGCAATAACCTAGCTGGAAGTCTGCCATTGATTGATCGCTTATGCCCCGCCCCTTCAAATACTCTAGGGCGTGTGGAGTGCGTTTTAGAGTCTCTTGGTAGCACAGGCTGATCTGATCTAACAGAGAGCTCAACCCCTTTTGTTCCTCATAGGCTTTTTGGTTAGTCCGTTCTAAGGCAATGTTATAGCGAATCGCCAGCTTTTCAACCGCCTCTTGGAAGCCTATTTTTTCATAGGCGATCACAAAGTCAATCGCATTCCCCCACTTGCCACACCCATAACAATGAAAATTATTCTTGGCGGGATTGACCTTAAAACTAGCCGTCCTTTCGTTATGAAAGGGGCAAATGGCTTTAAAGCCCGCTCCATCTCTTTCAATCTCAATGTAGCTCCCCACCACATCTACAATATCCACCACCGCTTTCAATTGCTCTAAACTCGCATCTTTGATCATGTTGCCATGTTAGTCAAAATATCTTAAAATATAGTTAGCACTTGGTTAGGAGCGATCCGCATGTAGGAAATTTGGCAAAAGACAGGCAAAATCCCACAGAGAAGTCTATCTTGCTTGCCTTGATAGGATGCTGGCTGTGCGGGGGCTGTGCGCCTCAGAAACCCAAGTTGTTAGGGTAACCATTCCCGTTAGCCTTTTTGCCTTTAAACAAAAATAGGACGCGTCGCCGCTAGCGGTTTGCCTTTTTGGCTCTTTTGAGCTGTGATCTTTGAAAAGAACCAATGAGCTGATTTAACTTAAGTGGCTTGTTGTTGTTTTTTTTGCTTTAAAAATGTTACGCACTTCTCTAGCGTTTTTTTCAGAGAACAAAAATACAGGGGGTTTTACGCCCAAAAATCTTTGCTTAAATATTGCTTAAATAATAAACACTCTCATATTAAGATTGGGGCGCATTTTGCTTAAAAAATGGGGCGCATAAAAAAAAAAAGAAATGCAGAATAAAAAATTTTTTATGTATTTCTTTTAACCCCCTTGAATGCGCGCTTTAAAAGAGATGCGCGCACACATTTTAAGCTAGTTTTAAGGCGCTTAAACAAATTTTAAGCGTTCAAAGTTATAATGCGCGCTGAGCTTGTCCTCGCTCGAGCTATGAAGCGATGGCTGTTGTGCTTGCGCGTGCGCGCCTGCAAGCGCGCCACGCAGCACAGCCACATAAGCGGGGCAACTCAAGTGGTCGGCGCGCGCATTATAAAATTTTTCTTAAAAAAAATTTTTTTTAATTTTTGCGTTTAAGGTTTATGTCCCCTAAAAGCCCTAAAAATGGGTTCATGCTAAAATGCGGGCATGGAAATACAGGCATCAGACGAATTTGAAAAGTGGCTAGACAAGCTCAAAGACGATAGAGGCTATGCGGCGATCGCACGGCGCATCGACATGCTAGAGAATGATGGGCACTTTGGCGATCACAAGCACATAGGGGGCGCGCTTTTTGAGTTGCGCATCCATGCGGGACCGGGCTATCGCCTCTATATTGCCAAACGGGGCGATATGCTGGTGATTTTGTTGTGCGGGGGCGACAAAAGCACGCAACAAAAGGATATAATCAAAGCGCAAAGAATCTTAAAAGAGGAGTTTTGAGATGGCTTTTAAACCTTTTTCTATCCCCAAAACGCTCAACACAGAGGGGCGGCGTTTAGCCTATCTCAATGCCGTTTTAGAGGATGGCGACATGGCAGAACTCAAGCGGGCTTTTAAGCATGTCGCTGAGGCTAAGGGAGTAAAGTTGGGGGCTTTAGAGGGAGAGTGTTGGATGCTAGAGGCTTTAAGGGCATTGGGCTTTAGATTGTGCGCTTTAGAATCCCCCAAAAGCCACACGGCTAAAACTTTAGCGGGGCTTTTTGCGAGCAGATAGAATGTCATAGACTTCTTTCTCTTTTTTAAGCTCAGCGATGTGAGAGTCTAGCTCTTTGCCTTGTTCGCGCAAGATTTGGCTTAAAGACTTTTGCCCACTTTCTAGGGCGACTTTATTGGCATTCATTTCTTTAAGCGGATCGATGTATTCCCAGCCTTGTGGCTTGAAGGCAAAGTTGCTTAAGATGAGATCGCGCACTTCTAGGGCGATTGTCCCGCGCTTGATCTCATTGTCTAGCCACGCCTTAAAGATTTTGTTGTGCAAGTGGCGGATGAGGAAATTTTGCAAGCCTCTAAATTGACGGCGTTGTTCGCTGGCTCCGTGCCGTATAGAGGAATAATTAACCTCGTTGAGATCACCCGTGAGGGTGCTGTAGCTGACCCCAAGAGCCTTGGCGATCTCTTTGTCGGTTTGTTTGATAAAGAATTCAATGTTGGTGGCGTTGTGGCTCTCAGTGAAATAGGGCTTGAGATTCTTCTCAATATAGGTCATCTTGCCCACTTCTACGCGCTCACTCACACTGCTAGCAGGCTTAGTGGAGGCATCGCCTCCGTCTAAATCATCAATGATCCCGGGCATGATCTCATGCTCTTCCCCCGCCACAAAAAAGCCCGTGATCTCGCTTTGCAAGCGTGCTCTTTTGAGTTCAGCGCTTTTAAATTTTTCTTTTTGAAACAGCGGGTGGATGATGCTAGCTAGATGGGTTACTCCACGGGTTTGCAAGCCATTGAGGCGTTTGAAGATGTGGAGAATGTGTTGGGCTTCTATGCGCTTTAGCCCCTCCTGTGTGAGAATGTGATAGGCTAGGGGATTGTGCAGGCTATCTAACTCCACCCCCTTAAAAAGGCTGTGATCGTCATCCACACTTTCATCTACATTTTGGGGGTCAATGAGGGCTAGGCTTAAGCCTTGTGGAGTCTCATTGAGATAGACAAAGGCTTCTCCATCGCGCTTATAATGCAAGAGTACAAGGCTTTCAACCTCCCAAAAACTCAAAGGACAGGCGGGGATGGCATGTTTCCAGCCCAAAAAGGCTTTTTCCACTTGGGTGTTGAGCTGGGCATTAGGGGTGTAGAGGTCTAAAGAGATTCCATTGTCTCCAAAGATTTCTTTATCTAAAGTATCAAAATACCCCGCTAGTAACGCGCTAGTGGTGCTTAAACTCCTAGCTTGAGCTCTTAGCGCACTAAAATTAGCATCTACTCGGGTGTTACCTAGCAGGCGGGCTAAATCGTCTCTTTCAAGCTCACTAGGGGCTAAAGAGGGGGGAGCAGGGTGGTAAAAGCGCGTCTTGTTGGGCTTGGGGGACTTTTTTTTGAATAGATCAAAGGGCCACATCGCAACTCCTAAAACTTGTATTGCAAATAGCGGGGCAAAGGCTTGGCACTCAAGCGCATTTTCAAGCGTTCTAACTGGTTAATGAGCTCTAGGGGCGAGCGTTTTTCTACTCTAATGCCATCAATTTCGTATTTAGAGATTTCTATGCCCTTGGCTAGATTGTCTAAGATGTCTTGAATGGCGGACTCAATTTTGGCGACCCTTAAGAGATTGCCCGAACATGGGGGGATTTGGGGGGTTTTTGGGGGTGTGGGCTTAGGGGTGCTAGGCAAATCCTCAAAAAGCCCCATAGCGGGGTCTTTGGGTAAATCCGCTTGTTCAGGGCGCGCATTGGAGCGGGCTTTTTTTAGCGGGTCTAAATTGGCGGGCAAATTGACGCTTTCAATGGGGTTATCCATGTGTGCCTCCTATGGGGGTGGTGTCAAGCACTTTGAGCAGTTTAGCGCATGCTAAATTGAGCACGAATAAATCTAGGGCTTCATTGCGCTCTCTAATTTTCACCCAGCGCAAAGACTCATAACCCCGGGTATTGATGTTTTTTTCTAGCTTTTCGGCGGTGAGTTGTTGAAAATACTCCAACGGGTAGTCTTGGGGGAAATGACAATACCCCGCCCCAATGTCCTCCACGCCTAAAAATCTAAAAATCTCACTCTTAGCCTTATAAGTGCCGATGTTACAAAACTTAACACCTTTAGAGAGTAATTTGGGCTTTTCAATGATAGGTTTTTTGCCACTCTGCTCGCTATGCCCCTTGCTCGCCATAAAACGGGGGTCTTTTTTCACAAAGCTATAGACAATCTCGGCATTAAAGCCGCTATCAATCAAATTCAAAGAACTAATGAGCCTGCGCCCACTAATGGTGTAAAAAATCTGTTTGAGCTGTTGGTAGAGATGCCCCCACACCTGTGCATCGCTGGTTTTGCCTTTAAGCACTAGATGTTTCACGCCCCAGTTCTCATAACCCGCGCCCCAGCCTTTAAACTCCACTTCTAGGCGATCAGCTTGCACATCCACTCCGGCGGTGATAAACTTAATCTCATCGGGCAGATTAGTGGCGCTATAGTCCTCACGGCGTGAAAATAACGCTTGCTCCCCAAAGACAATGCTAGGGGGCTCATAAGGTAATGCCTCCTGTGTGTTGGTGAAAACTTGCATGCTAGAGGGGTTGCCTAGGGCGTTATGATAATCTTTGATGATCTCTGCCATTGAAACAAAAGGACTATAAAGCGCATTGAGAAAAAAACCCGCCTTCTCTTGGGTGTGCTCGTTGGCATTGGTGGCGACCCATTTGCCCTTAGCGACCGCTTGTTGTTTTTGGCTTTCGCTCCAATTAGACCCGCATTCAATGCATTGATACGCAATAGTCTTATAAATGGGCTTATTTTTATCATCTAAGTCATACACCACCCCGCTTAAAGTGAGGGTTTGCTCAAAGCCACAATGCGGGCAGGGCACAAAGTAAAAGCGTTTATCACTGCTTTCAAATTCTCTTTCTATGTAGCTATGCCCTTTAAGCGTGGGCGTGCTTACCTTGATGATTTTTTTATCAAAATAGGTCGCGGTGCGCTTTTGGGCTAGGGCGATGCTATGCCCCTCTTTGGTGTTCATGCACCGATCGCATTCATCTACAATTAGCACTTTAATGGGCTTAGAAGAGAGTTTAGAGGGGCTATTGCTCCCCACTAAAGCTAAGTTCCCGCCCTTGAAGTTTTTGGTTAGAATGGTGTTGTTGGCTTCTTTGTCATCAATGAGTTCTTGGAGTTCGGGGATGTCTCTAAACATGGGGGCAAGACGGCGTTTAGAGTAGTCTTGGGCTAAATCCTCAGTGGGCAATAAAAAAAGGATTGTGCTGGGATCTTGGTGGATAAAATAGCCTATAGCGTTATTTAGAATTTCACTCTTGCCTAGCTGTGCCCCCCACATTAACACCACTTCGGTGATAGCAGGATCGCTAATAGCCTGCATGGGCTCTTTTTGATAGCTCAAGGCGTTGAATTTGCCAAAGAGTGCGCTAGATTCTTTGCTTAGCACGCGGTAAGCCTGCGCCCACTCTAGTAAGTCTAAATGCGGTTTGATGAAGATAGCCTTAGCAAAAGCCTCTTTGAGGCGGGTGATTTGGTGGGGAGGATTGGTGCGCACTCTAAAAGGTTTGGCGGTGTTTCTAGGGGCGCGTTTAGTCTTTGGCATGCAATTCTCCATCAAAGCCAGCGCGCATGCTCGTGTTTAGCTTTTCTAATTCTAGGGCTTGCTTGGCTTGTTCTTGCACTTCTTGGCTGGCTTGTTCATAGACTTGGGGGTCTTGCAGTTCGCACAAAATGGCTTCAATTTGCGCATTCAAATCTTGCATGAGTGCAGATTCTAGGCGGTGTTTGCGTTTGAGCAGATGAGGGAGGCTGTAGAGTTTGTTAGAGATAGTAATGGCGATGTCTTGGAGGGCTTTAGCGATGGTGTCAAAGGTCAAAAGCTCGCCAACTCTCTCTTTATAGGAGAGTTCTTTGAGCTTGGCATCGGCTAATTCTTTGCGTGCGCGCGCGACGCCCAACTCTGTTTCCTCATTTTGGAGCTTGTAGGTGATGAAGTTTTTAAGCGATTCGCTTAGATTCCAGTTATCATAATCAATTTTGACAAACACCCCGGCCTGATCTAATTGATAAATGCGCGCCTTAGTTAGCCCTAGAATTTGGCTAAGAGTGTGGGTGTTAATGACATTGGGATCGGGCTCTTTTTTGGCGCGTAAGTGTTTGATGTAGCTTTGCACGCTCTGCTTGAAGTCCCAAGACTTGTAGGTGCTTTTGATACACACACCTATTTGGGTGAGATAAAAAATGTCCTCTCTATCTAGCCCAAAAATTTCAGCTAGTTGCTCAGAAGTTTTAACCTCTAGGGCTCTGTTTTGCTCTAAGAGGGAGGTTACTTGAGCCTTTAGGTCTCGGTTTTCTTGATCATAAGTGGCGCGAATCTCTGCAAGTCCGGCGATGCGCTCTTTTTGGGCGTGGATGCGCTGATCTTGGCGTTTTAGAGATTTTAGCGCGCGTTGTAGCTCATTAATGATCTTGCCCTGCTTTTGTACCTTTTCAAGGGTGGGACTTAAATGTTTGGTGTAGGCAAGAATGTTGAGGCGGGTGTTGTATTTAAAAGTGGCGCACACAATGGGTTTATTCTGTTCGTCTGTGTAGAATACCACGCACTTTGTGGGCTCAAACACGCCTTTTTGCTCTAGGTTTTTGAATTGGTAGGGGGTTAGCCCTAGCAGTTCTTGTAACTCTGTTGCGCTACACATCTCGCGCATGAAGTCATTGATTTTTGGGGTGAGTTGGATTTTATCTAGGATTTGGGTCATTTCATCGCCTTAACCTTGCTAGAAAACATGGGGTGGGGTGCTCCGGTGAAGGCACAATTGCACTCGCCCGTTACCACGCCTGCTGTGGGGCTTGCCATTGATCCGCCTAATGTAATATCTTGGGCATCAATGGAGGCACTGCTAGCCTTGATCTTTGCGCTCCCCTTAGCCTCTATCTTTGCCTCTTGGCACTCTATCTTGGCTTCTTGTTGGGCGTTGATGTGGGCTTGTTGGCACTCAATTTTAAGCTCTTTAAGGCTTTCAATTTTGAGCACTCCCTCGCTATAGGTGATGATTGTGCCATCGGCGTATTGGATTTTTTGGGTGTCTTGCTCTTGTTGGTCTTCGATCTCTTGGGGCAGGATGGAAGTGCCTAGCACAATGCCAAAATGCCCCATTTTGAGATAAAGGGCGGTTTCATTGATGGTGGGGGGGCTGTAGGCGGTTTTAAAGGTGTTATGCACTTGGGTGTAGGGCACAAAATCGCTAATAATGTTGTTGTAGCGCACTTTTACGCTGCTTTTTTGCACCTCTATGATGGTGGCTAGGTAGATTTTGAGATCGCCATACATGGCAAGCCTTTTTTAGCGCAAGTTAGCTTGTTTGTTGTCTGATCTAACATCTGGGTATTTTAGCATATTTTAAGGTTTTTTTAGCGTGGTGGTGGATGAAAAAAGGGGGGGGAATTGGGGTTAATGGGGCTGTGGGGGGGGGTTTGAGCGTGAAAATGTGGGGAATTGGAGCATTTAAGGCGCGCACAAAAGGGGGCGCTTAGGGGGGTGTGCTTTAGCAAAATTGGGGCATAATGGTAAGTGATTTAAGGTTTGAGCGCGCTGGGGGGGGCGTATTTTTGGGCTTTTGGGGTGAGTGTAAGGGGGTAAAACTTAAATAAAAAAATACAAAAAACGGGGTCTTGCCCGACCGCGTTTTAAAAAAGAGCTGGAAAGGACCCGCGCACACACCGCTAAAGCTTGTGCTAGCGCGCTTAAAAAATCTTAATCCTGCCCCGCACGATGCCTATCATCTTAAACTTCTCATCTACCCCCGCTGGGAGCTCAAAGTCTGGGCTCTCTTTGTTCTTAGAAAAGAATTTAATCCCCCCCGTTATGGGGTTTTTCTCTATGAGCTTGACAAACACCTCGCCCCCGTATTCAAAGATGATCATCTCCCCGCTAATTAACTCCACTCTATTTTCTATAAGCACGAAGTCCCCCGCCTCTAAAAGCGGGCTCATCTTGTTATCCTTTAGGCGCGCAATTAGCATTTCATCTTGGGTGATGCCCAAAATAGAAAGGGCATTTTTAGGGTATCTAGTGCGCAATTCTAGGTTAATCATGGGGGCTTTGAGCGCGCCATAAGAGACAATACTATTAAGATTTTCATACACCTTGACCAAGACATCGGCATGTTCTCTTTTGCGCTCTATTGTCTGCAACTCTAGGGGCGCACCCTGTGCTAACACCGCCCCCACATCGGCTAATTTAGCCAGCTTAGAGAGAAAGTCCAAAGAGGGCACGCCCTGTGTCTTGCCACAAGAATACGCCCTAAGCGTGCCCGCTGGCACCCCCATGGCTAATCCCATTTGCGTCCAATTTTTAAAGCCATGTGCGCGCCGTGTATCATGCAAAATCTGGGCGATCTGATTAGCACGCGCACGCGCCTCTGACTTGCTCCTACTCCTCACCCACTCCCACTCAGATATGGGGGGGGGGGGGGTGTAGTATCCTTTTGCAAGGAGGCAAAAAGCCCCTCTTGTGTGGGGGCTTGCTGGCGTAATTCGTGAAATTTCTTAACAATGTGATCGGGGAATTTCTTAAAGTTGCTCCAATTAGATGCGCTTGTAGCAGATAGCCCCAACTTTTCAGCCACTTCTTTAAGCGAACCTACTTCAAAAAACTCTTTCATCTCGCGCGCTAGTTGCTTAAAATCTGCATGCTTTTCTTC
The DNA here is from genome assembly GCF_003660355.1 of Helicobacter sp. L8. Classification (NCBI taxonomy): domain Bacteria; kingdom Pseudomonadati; phylum Campylobacterota; class Epsilonproteobacteria; order Campylobacterales; family Helicobacteraceae; genus Helicobacter; species Helicobacter sp. L8. The sequence goes on along the minus strand of NZ_QXQR01000009.1, from coordinate 5,828 downwards.
TTTGGGTGGGGGTGGGGGTGTGCCCTTAGCGCGCAACTGGTAGTATTTCACCAAAGCCCTATCAGAAAAACGCTGTTTAGCACACCACGCATTGCTAGCACCACGCGAAAACCCCAAAGCCGCGCCCACTTGGTCCAAAGAGCCCACTTTGAAAAACGCCTTCATCTCGCGAGCCAGTTGCTTAAAATCTTGTCCTGTTTGCATCTTTTAATTCTAGTTAATTGTATCTTAACTTACTCTTTACTATTTAATATTACGCTTTTTAATAAAAAACTAAGTTAAAATTACATATTATAGTAATTAAAGTTTTTAAAGGAGACTAATGAAAATCACACTCAACACCCCTAAAATTGTTGAAAATTTTGGTAATTTGAGCCTCTTTGCCAAAGCTTATAGTATTAAAGTCTCTATACTAAATTATCACCAGCGCAATGACAAAGCCTCCCACTTTAGAAAAAAAGAGGTGTTTCAAGCTTTTAAACAAATGCAAGCCGATGGCTATCTCACCATTGAGTATCACAATGACAACTAGCTACCAGCAACAACTCATCATCGCCATCACCCAAAGCATTATTGCCAAATACGGCGCGATTTTAGACCTTGAGGACTTGGGCGCGATCTTCAAGCTCACCCCCCAAACACTCAAAAATAAATTTGTGCAGGGCGCACAAGATGTCCCCCGCTACACCCAGCTACAAGGCAAGCGCGTGGTGATGGCTCAAGACCTAGCCGAGTTTATGGTTACTTTTTCTAATAAGTTTTAGCCATGGATTTGCAAGAGTTGGCTAGATATGAGCGCACCATCTTGGCGGCTTTGATTAAAGCCACTAACCCAAGGGAGTTTTTACAAGAAAACCCCCTTGAACCCCAAGACTTTAGTATCCCCATTCATCAAAGCATTTTTTCAATAGCCTATCAAATCTTAACAACGCATGTTATACTAAGCCAAGAGCTTATAGAGCACTGCCACAAACAAAAGGACATGGGGTTAAAAACTGAACTAGAGGTCATTATGAACACCGACATCCCCCCTAATCTCGCTCATATGTTAGCCCTCCTCAAAGAAGAATCCCACCGCCGTGCCTTGCAAGAAATGAGCCAAGAAGTGCAAAAAGAGTGCGACTCCATTGCGCGCCCCAAAGACATCCACGCCCATGCCCTACAAAGCTTAGAGCACATCTCAGCCACCCACGCCCCCTGCACAGATTTTATCAACGATAGCGCGCGCGATGATGGCGAGCTGGCAGAGAATATTGAGCTATATGAAAAAGGCGATCTCAACATCATCAAAAGCGGGTATAAAAACCTAGATTTTTTAAGCGGGGGTTTTAAGCCCGGTGATCAGATCATCATCGGGGCTAGCACAAGCATGGGCAAAACCGCCTTTGCGCTCAATCTCTGCCTACAAGTCCCCCTGCAAAACCCTAATAATGGCGTGTTGTTTTGTAGCCTAGAGATGACACGCACGGCTATTAGTTTGCGTCTAGTGAGTTTGCTAGAGGGTATTCCCGTTAAAGAGCTCAAAGATTTAAGCCAGCTAGGACCTAAGCGCAAAGAGGCGATCGCCAATGCGATGGCTAAGCGCAAAAACCTCCCCCTTTACACCTATGCAGGTCCAAGAGACATCCAAACCATCACCACTGCCATCACCACCGCCGCACAACACAAGGGGGTTAAACTTGCCATTGTAGATTATATCCAGCTGGTAGAAACCAAAGAAGAAGAGTTGAACTTACATGCCAAACTCTCTAAAATCTCCTCTAAACTCAAAGCCTGCGCCACCCAAAATAACATCACCATCATCGCTTTAAGCCAAGTCAAGCGCGCTGTGCAAGATAGAGAGGATCGCCGCCCCTTGCTTTCAGACCTAAAAGAAAGCGGGAGCATTGAACAAGATGCCGACATGGTGATTTTCTTGCACAGAGAGTTTAAGCACGCTAGAGAGCGCATTTTTGCAGAGGCAGCACGGCGTTTTGGGAGTATCAAAATTGACAAAAACAACAATGTCAGCTCCAACAAACACGAGCGCGACAAATTCACCCAAGAGGCTTTAGCTAGATTAGAAGACGATCACATCAATGGTTGCCACGAGGCAGAGCTCATTGTCGCTAAAAACAGAGATGGGGAGATAGGCACGGCTAAAACTTGGTTCTATCCCCCCTTTATGCGCTTTAGCGACGACCCGAACAATCTCACCATCACCCCCCCCACCCCTCACCTAACCCCCCAACAACTCCAAGAGTTTGATAAGATATTCTAACTCCACAGCCCCAAAACAAACTCCTTGCCACTGCTAGGCAATAAGTGCGCATAGCGCATTGTTTGCTTAATATCGCGGTGGTTGAGCAACTTAGAGATGATCTGTATAGGCGTGCCTTGTATGGCTAAATGGCTTGCAAAAGTGTGGCGCAAAGTGTGCACCACCACCTTTTGAGGGCGGGTGTTTTAGGCGTGTTGAACAAACCATTAAAGAGCTTTAGCAATTTGGCGCGCACACGCGCACACGCACGCGCCTCAAAAACCCCCTCTAAATTCTCCAACCCCTCTAAATGTCTTTGCAATAACGCTACACATTCACTATTTAAAAACCCCACATACACACTATTACTCTTAAAATCCTTCAGGCGCACACTCTGGGTGCTCAAATCAATATCTACTTTCTTAATCGCACACACCCCATTAGCCCGTGCCCCCGTGCTCAAAGAGAGGGCTACAAATAATTCTAACTCCAAATCCCCCTTAATCACTTCTTTCAAGCGCGCAATCTCCTCTATGCTCAAAAAACGCTCTCTTTTATCATCAATCTTAGGCGGGCAGATATTCTCCATCACTTCTATATTATCCACCCCAAAATGACTCCTAGCTAGCTTTAGCCCCGCCTTGAGCAACATATACAAAAACGCCCTCAAGCGCGCGCTTTTGTCATTAAATCCCTGCAAAAAGGACTCCAGCATTAGCGGTGTGATGTGTTTAATGGGCACATCCCCCAAGTGTTGCACGATCTGATCTGTGTAAAGAGTGTAAATATTAAGGGTTTTAGGGCGCACTTGTTGGGATTTAGCAGAGAGAAAAATAGGGTAAACTTGAGCCAAAGTAGCAGAACTTTGCGGGCTAGCATTGAGCCATTGTGCGCGCGCCAAACTTGCTTTTTTCTCATTCCACCCCCCCGCTTTAGTGCCTACCTTAAGCTCCACCCTCCTGCCCTGCTTGTTCACATAGCGCACAAAATAGGCTATGTCCCCATCCCCTAATAGCTTAGATCTCACCCCCCGGTAACGCTTAGAGGTGCTTCTCTCTCCTATTTTTTCTAGCCCCATTTTAGCCCCCTTTATTTCTATTTTGCAGTGCTTAATTAGTATTTAAAATACCATTTTATTATCAAAATATAGTTAACACAACACCCAAAAACCCCCTAAATACCGCATTCACCCCCCCAAACACCGCTAAATAATAAAAAATATTTTCTAAGTTGTTAAAGAGATGTTAAAAATAAAAAGAGAAATTGGAGAATAAAAACTCAAGCGGGGACAAAAGAAGCCCCACATCCCCTCACCTTTCGCACCCTTAAAAGGGTGTAGTTCTACCCCCTTACCACCCCTTGCCCTTATGCTCCTGCGCTTTAGCCTCGTTTTGCTTTTGGGATTTGTATTGGTATTGCCATCTTAAAATGCTCTAGCCCCCACATGGAATAGATAGCTTTTTTAGAATTTGTTTAAAATTTTCAACGCAATTCTCATTACTCTTAAGCTCTAAGAACTCAATCCCCCAAGCCCCTAGTTGTCTTTTATTTTGTTCGCTCAAAGTATCAGCAATAAAAATATCCGATTCTCTAGCCATTACAGCGTCCGCGCATTCGGGATTACCCTTACCCATGAGTTTAACTTCCACTCTGTATTCTTTGCTTTTGTCAGTATTATAGAGTCTAAAATCCACTTCTCGATCATAGACCAACCTTTTGTCTTTACTAAAAGTTTTGGCGTTATAAAACTCTTTTTTCACCCCACATTTTTGACACAGAGCCAGCATTAAAGGTTTTTCTATTTTTTTGCCTACACTACTCCACGCGCCCCCGCGCAAGGCAATTTTTTTGGTAGCTAGAGCGTTGATCACCAACAAAGACTCGTTTAAATTGAGCTCTACGCTGACATTTTTATAGGTGATTTTAAGACAAAGCCCAATGTCCGCACTCTCACCTAAAGCGTCTAACAACTTTTCAAGATAATCAATATTACCCTGTGCCACTTCTAAAACAATTTCTCTTGTTTCGCTCCCATAAATATTACAAATGGTCTTTTTATTAATCCCCGCATAAATGGCTATGTCTTTGGAATTCAAGTCTTGACTGAGAATAAAATGTTTTTATACCACTCCAAGTTGAGTTCCTGATCTTGCATCTTAGCTTCTAAAATTTGCCTAAAGAAATCTAGGGCGAAGTCTAAAAACGCGATATTAATGGCGTTTATAATCTCTTCTCTGTAATCTGACCCTTTTAAAAGCTTGTGTATAATCCGATCTAAAATTACTTTACTTAAGTTCAAAAAATCCCTCTTGTTTTAAACGCGTAGCATATTTTTCATTTTGCTCGCACAAAAGCGGGATGCGTCCCATTTTCTGCGCCACTTTGCCAAAAGTCCCGCTTCCTGCAAAAGGGTCACACACAATATCGCCTTCAAAAGAATAATATTTGAGCACCCTAGCACAGAGTTCCTCAGGAAATACTGCCGGGTGATCCTTGCTCGACTTGGGAGCAATATACCAGCAATTCGTGCTGTCTGTGCCTCCCTTGTTTTTAGGGGATTTATCGTATTTTTTCAGGTTTTTATCCAACAAAAAGGGCGTGTTTTTGCGATAAACCAGTAGACTCTCCGTAATGCAATTAGGTTTATAGCTCAAAGGTTTTTTGCTCTGCAAGTAGCCAGCAATGCGATTGGGCACAGAGTATTCAGGCTTAATCCAAATGATCTCATCAATGAAATAAAATCCGCTTTGGCTTAAAATCGTATGAAAATCAAAATGGATTGGGTAACGCCTACTCTCAAACTCGCGCCCAGCACGCTTAACAATTACGGGGGAGACATTGATCACAATAAAACGCCCATCTTCTAAGATCCTAAAACATTGTATCAAGCTCTCTTGCATATGCTTTAAGTATTCTTTGTAATTAGTGTAATCGCTATACACTCTGGCGTTGTAATAGGGTGGAGAGGTAAAAATGAGCTGGATTTGTTGGTCTTGGATGTGTTGCAGGGTTAGACGATTATCTCCTATTAACAAACTTGGCTTTGTGATTTGCTCTGCTTGTTTTTTAGCAATTCTCTTATTTTGTCTGTATTGATAAAATTCAAGCATTTTATACATCACTTCATTATCGTAATGCTCTAAGATTTTATCCCTTAGTATTGCAAAACGACTATCGTCCTTAGCCTTATACAAGCAGGTGCGTAGCATCTGATAAATGACTTCCATAAAATGCGCTTTAAAGGCTTCTTGGCTTAAAAAGGCTAAAATGCGTTCATTATCTTTTTGCCGCCCAATGGAAGAAACAATTTCGCGCTTTAAATCAATATCTAAATCTTGGTGGAATAACTCTAATAAAGTGCAGAGATTAGTAGCAGATTTTTGTGCTCCCAATTTTTTAATAGAGGTAATACTAAGAGTTATGGTGGCAAAAAGGTTTTCGTTTTTAATTTTAATATTATTAACCATCGCACGGATTATAGCATACAACCCCCCCGCATCACCCTACTTTCCCACCCTTGCAAAGGGCAGTATCATCGGCGTTAGAGAGCTTGACTTCCAGGTTCGGGATGGGGCTGGGTATTTCCTCT
>NZ_QXQR01000008.1:0-60021 GCF_003660355.1 Helicobacter sp. L8 | reverse complement strand
CAGGGGGCGGGGGCGGGGCGGGGCGGTGTACCCACAAGGAAAGGGCGATGATACCCGCCATCGCGCCCAAAAGAACGAGGATTTTGCGCCCCCATTGTTTCATGGCTTAGTGCGGCGCACACAGGCGTGCTGTTTTCCTTCCCTGAGCGTCCATTTGTCCGCGATGTCTTCAGCGATCAAATAATCCCCTACAATGCGCGTATTAATGGGATTATCATAGCCATCTACAACCTTATAGAGCACGGGGAATTTGACTTGGGAGTGGTGGCGGTTGAATTTGAAATAGGTAAAATGCGCGTCATTGAAAATATCTAGGGGGACAATGGGGCTTTTGCGTTTGAAGGCAACCTTGCAAAGCCATAGACAAAACCACGCGCGTTTTCTTTCTTGTAATAGGCGATACCCCCTTTGGATTTGACTCTTTTCTATAAACATTGCGTTAGTGGCATCGCCGATCCTAAAATAGCGTGTGTCATCTTGGGCTTGGTAACTAGGCGGGGTGTCTTCAAGAGGGGATTGTAAAAGGGCTTGGGTTTGTTCTTGGTGGGCGAAAAAATGGCGTTGGGAAACATAGACGCTTAGAGTGGGGTTTTTAGAACTGGTGAAAGTGGTAGAAAAAATGTAAAAGGCATAAATCTTGCCACTCTTGCCAATGACATCTAAATTGGAGTCGATGCCAATCTGCAAGGGCTTGATTAAGAGCACATTGCTATTTTGGTGTTGGTCTGTGCCCAATACCTTACTACTAAAACCCACCGAATCGCCCAAGATCACTTCTAAAATGGGTTCTTCAAAGACAAACATGGTTACCATCGCGTAGCGCAGGCGGATTTTATGGGTTTCGCCTAAATGGTAGTCAATGAACAAAGTGTTATCCAAGTCTTGGCGTTTCTTGTAGAAAAAACTCCCTTGGATGGCATTGAGATCCTGCATAGGGTGGAGAGGGGTTTCTTGCTCTTCTTCTTGGGACTCTTGGGGAGGTTGCACCACTCCTGGAGTTTCAATCCCCCAAAGCCCTGTAGATAATACAGAAACTATGGCCACTGATGCTAATCCTAAAAACTTCATAGCGCGCATGCTAACACAAAATGCCAGCAATCGCCATTAAGCGCAAGATTTTTAGTATCTTGGTTTGGCACTAGCCCCTAGCTACCACCCCAAAAACCGTGCTACACAAGCACCACAGCCTTCAAGATTAAGCCCATTTGCACACCCTAGCAAGGGCAAATTTGACAACGCCACCTTAATCTCTGCTTAGAAAGATTGGGGGATTTACTGTCTTTATCGATCTTTTTGCAGGTATTGGGGGATTGATTTGGTCTTCAAGGGGCTAACAAGTTGGTATTTCTCTAGAAAAATGTTAAACTTAAAGTATGTCTTTTAAGCTTTCTTAAGCATATCCATGCATATCATTGACAGAATGGGAAATACACCGGCAGTAAGGAGTTTAAAATGGTGATCCATGGCTCTACTCTAGATGTCCTCAAACAAACAAAAGACTCTAGTTTTGATTGTATCATCACCTCTCCCCCCTACAATGTGGGCAAAGATTACGAAAAGATAAAAAGCCTAGAGGACTATTTAGCAGGCTTTAAACCCGTGTTAAAAGAGCTTAAAAGGGTGCTTAAAGAGAATGGGAGCGTGGCGTGGCAAGTGGGCAATTTCATTCAAAATAAAGAAGTTTATCCTTTAGACATTTACTTTTACCCCCTTTTTAAAGATTTAGGCTTTAAACTCAGAAACCGCATCATTTGGAGATTTGGGCATGGCTTGCACTCTAAGCTTAGGTTTAGCGGGCGTTATGAAAGCATCCTTTGGTTTAGCAAAGGCGATTCATACACCTTTAACTTAGATAGCGTGCGCATACCCGCTAAATATCCCGGTAAGCGCCACTTTAAGGGGGCAAAAAAGGGGCAACTCTCTGGCAACCCTAAGGGTAAAAACCCAGCCGATGTGTGGGAGATTGTGCTTAGGGATTGGGAGTGCCAAATTTGGGATATTGTCAATGTCAAAAGCAACCATGTGGAGAAAACCGCCCATCCTTGCCAATTCCCTATCGAATTAGTTGATCGTTTGGTTTTAGCCTTGAGCCATCCGGGGGATCGTATTTTAGACCCCTTTGGGGGTGTGGGGACAACCTTAATCAGTGCACTGAAAAATGGCAGAAAAGCGGTGTGCGTGGAGAAAGAAGAATTATATTGCCAAATTGCTAGAGAACGGGTGTTAGACTTTTTTAAAGGCACGCTTAAGTGGCGTGAGATGAGCCAAGAAATTTACACCCCTAAAAATGACAGCGTGGCACGCGTACCAGAGGAGTGGCGCGGATTGGGGGTGTATTGAAAATTGCGTATTGGCACTCCCACCTCAATGGGTGGGAGTTTTTACAGGTGCATCATTCTAATTTGTGGCAAGAGATTATGGGAGTGATTGTAAATATAAACGCCTACGCATGCCAGACGAAAACTTCCCAAGAAAAGGGCAGAATAGGCGTTCATCTATTTTCGCCTGTAGAGATCAATAAGGCTTTTAAACTGGCATTCAACGCTTTGGGTTGGCTAGAAAATAGGCAAAGTTATTATTTAACGCCCGACCAATCTCTAGCCTTTGAAACTATGTATCTAAACCCTGAGATGCAAAAGAGTGTCATAGAATCACAAGGGCAGGTAGCTTTTTTCTTATAACCAAACCGACTTTTTAAAAGAGCGTATCGCTATAGAAGTGCAATTTGGCAAATACGCTTTTGTGGCTTACGATCTCTTTGTGAAACATATGGCGTTCTATGTGGCGAATGCCATTGATGTGGGGATTGAAATCATCCCCACTAAAGCGATGTGTACGCAAATGTCAAGTGGGATTGCCTATTATGAAAGTGAAGTGTATAATCTCTACAGACAGGGGCGCAACACCCCGGCTGTGCCTCTAGTCTTAATAGGGATTGAGCCCTAAAATCTTTGGCTAGCACCCTCTTGACAAACACTAGGTGTCAGGTTTTACAACCAAACTCCATTAAATTAAGGAGCAATCCAACACCACAAATTAGGGCAATTTCAAGTCAGCCCTTTAGCCTGTATGGGCTAAGTTTGGCTATGTAGAAACACACAGCTTAAAACGATAGGGGTCGAGGGCTTAGATCTTTACTACCAACGCAGAGTCGATCCTGACACGCCCATAGAGGAGGTCGCAAACACAGTACAAATACTCATAAGGATGGCAAAATCAAGGCATGGGAGATGAGCAAGCGTGGTTAGAGAGTTTAAAAAAGCGCATGCCATTTGTCCTTTAAGTGTGCTGCAAAGTGAGCATTGCGTGGCGTGCGCCAGAACAAGAGATTTTAGGTTTTTGTGGGGCGCACCATATTGTCTTTGTGGGCTTTTCGCCTTTAGGTAAGGGCTTTTTGGGGATAAGTTTGGCAAAAATAGCACCTTTGCTAAAGAGGATTTTAGAAGTGTTGTGTTCAAATTTAGCCTAGAGAATTTAGCTAAACATTATGTACTTGTGGGGCTTTTAAAAGACACAGCCCAATGCAAAAACGCCATACCCGCCCAAATCGCCCGCCCTTTCGTGGATTTTACACACCCAACAGGGCGTGATCCTACTCTTTGACACGACTAAAGAGAGCCGTTTAGTAGAAAATATCGGGGCCTTAAGCGTGGTATTGAAGGCATGAGAGCTAGAGGCGTTTGATGGTGATCACTAAACCAAACAATGGCTATACTCTATTATAATATTTTAATCATAAAATAGACTACAGAAATAATATAAAAATAAGATTATTAAGTAAAAAATAAGATTGATAAGCTAGAATGCACTAATTCAAGCGGGGTGTTTTTAATGAGAATGCACACCGCAGGGTTTGGTCTTTGATTTTAGGTATAAAGGTTCGCTATGGATAAGAAGTTACTCTTGGCCTTGGGGGCGAGTTTAGTTTGTGGAGATGCCTTACTAGCTAAGGATAAGACCTACACTTTAGGCAAGGTTTCCACTTCAGGGCAAAAGGATAGAACCGACTACTCAGGGCAAGTTAATTTAGGTTATAGCGGGATCACTGCGCCTAAAAGCTGGCAAGATGAGGAGGTGAAAAAATACACCGGTAGCCGCACGGTGATCTCTAATAAAGCCCTCACCCAACAAGCTAACCAAAGCATTGAAGAAGCCTTGCAAAATGTCCCGGGCATGCAGGTGCGCAATGCCACCGGTGTGGGGGCAATGCCCACCATCCAAGTGCGTGGCTTTGGGGCGGGGGGCTCAGGGCATAGTAACGCAACTCTTATGCTGGTTAATGGCATCCCTGTGTATATGGCTCCCTATTCGCACATTGAGCTAGACATCTTCCCAGTAACTTTCCAAGCCATCGATCGCATTGATGTGATCAAGGGTGGGGGGAGTGTGCAATATGGACCTAACACTTACGGGGGCATTGTCAATATCATCACCAAGCCCATTCCTCGTAAATGGGAAAACCAAGCGGCTGAAAGAATGACTTTTTGGGCTAAGGCTAGAAATGCGGGCTTTGCTAACACGCATGCCGGTGATTCCTCTTTTGCGGGTTTTAATAGCCCCAATAATAACAATTCCTCTTTTCTTAAATCTCTGAGTAATAACCTACTCTACAACACCTATGTTAGAAGTGGGGGGATGATTAATAAGCACTTTGGGGTGCAAGCGCAGGCTAACTGGGTGATGGGGCAGGGCTTTAGGGATAATAGCCCGACTAATATCCAAAACTACTGGCTAGATGGGGTCTATGACATTAACGAAAACAATGGCATCAAAGCCTACTACCAGTATTATAAATTCAACATCGCCCAGCCTGGATCCTTAAGCGAACAAGACTATAAGATTAACCGCTTTGCTAATCTGCGCCCTTTCAATGCCAAAGGCGGGCGATCGCAACGCTTTGGGATCGTGTATGAAAATCGCTTTGGGGATTTAGAAAAGGTGGGGGGGACCTTTACTTTCACCTATTACGGGCAGTTTATGACCAGAGATTTCCAAGTGAGCTCTAGTTATAACAGCGCGAACATGGTTACTTGTTACACCTCTGCAACCTGTGCGGCGGCAGGCTTGCCCGGCTATAGTGCCGCTGTGCCTTACTACGCCACTAATTATGCTGGCTGGACGGAGATAGAAAACCCCGTGCGCTCCATCAATAACGCCTTTGAACCCAAGGTTACCTTTGTGGTCAATACCGGTAAAGTCAAGCAAACCTTTATCACCGGTTTGCGCTTCATGACCACCGCCTTTTTGCAACGCCAATACTTTAATATCAATGAGTGCGCAACCAAAACTAGCGGAGTGGGGGCGGGGGTTTTGTGTGAAGGGGCAAATGTGATGAGCGGCTGGAAACCCCACATTAAGCATGGCAAATATCATAACTGGAATAACTGGCGCAACAATTACACGGCGGTGTATTTGAGCGATCGCATTGAAACTTGGGATGGGCGTTTTTTCATCGTGCCCGGGTTGCGCTATGCTTTCGTGCAGTATAACAATGAGAATGCCTCTAATTGGGCAGCAGGATTTACAAAAGCCGATCTAGCCAAGATCAAGCACATGAACAACTGGATGCCCTCGCTCAATATCGGCTTTATCCCCGTGCAAGGCAATAACACTTTGCTCACTTACTTTAACTACCAACGCTCTTTTGTCCCCCCCCAATTAGATGTGTTGAGTTATGGCGGGGCAGAGTATTTTACCCAGCATTTTGACTCTGTGGAAGTGGGTGCGCGCTACACCTATAAAGACAAATTTAGTTTTAATGCCGATTTCTTTAGGATTTGGGCGCGCAATTTTGCTACCGGGCAATTTGCCGTTAAACTCCCTTGCACAATGGGAGCAGGGAATTGTCAGGTCCAACCAGTGGATGGCTACTCTCAGGGCGTGGAATTAGAGATATATTACAGACCCATTAAGGGCTTGCAATTCCATGCCGCCTTTAACTACATTGATACCCGTGTTACTAGCCATTTTAGGCTAACGGACTTGAATGGCGATATTTTACCCGGGACTAGCTACAACCACCACTTCCCCTTTGTGAGCCCCTACCAATTTATCCTAGATGCGCGCTACACTTATGCCAAAACCACCTTTGGGCTCTCTAGCTACTTTTATAGCCGGGCTTATAGTGGGATTGGCAATAGCGCAGCGGGGGGTTATTATGGGAAGCAATTTTATAGCAATGCCATTAATGGGGTCGTTAATGGGGCTGGGGGGCAGTGCACCGCATGGTGTATGACCCAACATGAAGGACTCTTGCCTTGGTATTGGGTGTGGAATATGGAAGTTAGCCAAATCTTTTGGGAAAGCGGACGGCATAAGGTGGTGGGGAGCTTGCAGGTCAATAATATCTTCAACATGAAGTATTTCTTTACCGGGATTGGCTCCAGCCCAGCAGGCTTGCAACCCGGCCCGGGGCGCTCTGTTACAGCCTACTTGAGCTATACTTTTTAGATTTTTGGGGGGATTAGATTATTTAGGCTATAATGGGGGATCAATCTCACATAAAGGCTAACCATGTTGCGATCTCTTTATAGTGCGACTACCGGGATGTTAGGGCAACAAACCCATATTGACACCACTTCTAACAATATCGCCAATGTCAATACCGTGGGCTTTAAAAAACAACGCGCGGATTTTAACGATCTCTTTTACCAAGCCTTGCAATATGCGGGGACTTCTACTTCAGACACCACCAAATCCCCCAATGGGATTGAAGTGGGCTTAGGGGTGCGCACTTCTAGTGTTACCAAGATGTTTTCTCAAGGTAGCCCCAAAGAGACGGAGAATAACCTAGACATTGCCATCACCGGCAAGGGCTTTTTTCAGATTCAAATGCCCGATGGCTCGATCGCCTATACGCGTGCGGGCAATTTTAAGATCGACGATCAGGGCAATATGGTTACTACGGAGGGGTATTTGCTCATCCCCCAAATCACCTTCCCCCAAGACACCACCCAAATTAGTATCGGGGTAGATGGCACGGTGAGTGTGACTCAGGGCAATGCCAGCACTTCTAATGTGATTGGGCAGATCACTTTGGCTAATTTTATTAACCCGGCCGGCTTGCACGCTTTGGGCGATAATCTGTTAGCGGTGACCTCTGCTAGTGGTCCTGCCATTGTGGGTAACCCTAATGGAGATGGTTACGGGCAATTACGCCAAGGCTTTTTAGAGCTTAGTAATGTGCGCCTTGTAGAGGAGATGACCGATCTAATCACCGCCCAGCGCGCCTATGAAGCCAATTCTAAAACAATCCAAACGGCAGATAACATGCTCCAAACGGTCAATAGCTTGAAACGCTAGGATGGCGTAATACCAAGAAACCCTGATCGTCTCACACAGAAGTCGCTAATTGGGGGTTTCTTGCCCCATTGTCGCGGTTTAATGGCACTGGTTTTTCGCCATTGGTTTGTCCTATGTTTGGTGGCAAGGTAGAACTTATTATTAGAGATATGGGGGCGCATTGTATTTCATGGTTTTCATGCTCCATACAATTCAGGGTAGCCGCTGTCTTTTGTAGAGCAGGGGAGTTGGGCTTTTATTGGGTGGACCGCCATGCCAAAGTTATTCAACACTAGGCAAAAGGCAAATGGAGACCCGCGCCCATTTATTCCAGGAATATTTGCGGATTTTAGCCATCATGCACCCTGAAATTTTTCTTTTTGAAATTGTTGTGGGCTTACCCTCTATGCAAAAAGCAACTATTTAGCGCATTTTTGAATCTTTTAAATAAAATTGTAGGTGTAATCCACAATAATAAAGGACCCTCCAGCTTCCCCAAACCCCGCGCCCCAAAAATTTTGCTAGTCCTTGGTCAGCATTAGGTAATTTGCTATACATTTAAAGCGAAGCGTGTGTGATTGTGGTGTTTTGCATGAACATTCTAGCCCTAAAAATAACCCTAAACTTTCCAAACCATGGAAAGCCTACAAAGCGGACAAGACAAGAGAGATTTATCTCCGGGACTACGCCCCCAATCGGATTATGCCAAGATGTGCCGGGAGCAACCCGCCCCCCACGATCACAAGAAATTTTGCGACCCCTAGTAGCTCTTCAAACATCGCCTTAAAACTCCCCATCATATTCCCCATTCTGTTCTCGGCAAAGTTGATGTAATCTTGCATGGGTTTGATGTCTCTAAAAAGCCCATAATAGCGATTCTTCTCATCTATGTAGAACTTGGCGACAATGAAGGGGTGCAAACCATTTTTAAAGGGCTTGGGCTCAAATTTGTAAATGCCCGCTTGTTCATTCCATAAATACCTATTCCACACCCACTCCCCCCCCTCAAACTCTTTAACCCAGCTTTCTATCACGCGCGCTAATCTCTCTTTTTGGGGGCGGCTAGATAGAGCACCTCGCTACTGGGCAATAAAGCCTTAGCGCGCGCTTCATCTAATAAGTTAGATTTTCAGGCGTGCTTAACTTCTATGCAGGAGTTTAAGCAGGCTCTAGCCTACTACCATGGCAACCAATTACCCCCCGATGTGCTGCACATTATCTTAGAACGCGGACAGACCCCCATTGTAGAAAATATTTACAAGATGATTGTCAACAAGATACTAGGCTATAAAATCTCTGCTATTCAAGAAGTGCGCCTAACCCCACGCCAAGAGGAGGACAAGCCTCTAGCGGATTTACTCAATGATTTATTAAAGTATTTTAGCCAGAAACGCAATTTTGATAAGGAAATGATAAAGAGGGATAGGGATTTGATCATGGGGGGTTTAGGGGTGGTGGAATTGTGGGCTATTGGGGATAGAGAGGGGCAAAGACACTTGCCAAACAACACAGAATGATTAAGATTACCTTAATTAAGTATATCCTTAGCCACACTTGTCATTTTCTCTCCTTTCTAAACAGGGCTTAGTTCTTGTGCTTTTGTGCTTTAGCCTCTTTAGGGCTTGACAAGAACTACTTACACCCATAGCACAAGCCTTTTTGTAGTATTGGCGCGCTTTTTCTTTGTCGGGCTTGACACCTTTGCCATGTGCATACATGATCGCCAAATTATTGTAAGCTGCAGGCTCCCCCATGTCTGCTGCCTTTAAATACGCTTCTGTGCTCCCCATATCCATTGCTTTTTGAAAATATTTTAAAGCCTTGTCATAGCCGTTTTGATCGTAAGCTTGGAGGTATAGATATTGAGATCAAAGCCTTAGACCCGCAAAGTTGCATCATGGATTATTTGAGCAGCGATAGCAATGCGCTAAATGCTAGGCGTTTTCATAAAATCGTCTTATTAGATGAAGCGCGCGCTAAAGCCCTTTTGCCCAGTAGTGAGGTGTTATACCTAGCCGCTCCCCAAAAAGAGAGATTAGCGCGCGTGATAGAAAGCTGGGTTAAAGAGTTTGAGGGGGGGGAGTGGTTAGAGAAGAACTTCTTAAGCTCCAAGACACCTTAGTTACGCCCTTTGTGTCCCAAAGATTGGATGCGATTGAGAATCATTGGCTAAAAATGCCTAGAATTATGCTAGCATTGGCGGTCGGTATTATCTCTTCAGGTTTATCGTAGCACTGCTACCAAGAAAAGGTTACACCATGAGCTTTAAAACCAAGATTTCTCTCACCTTTGCGGCGTTATTATTGGTGAGTTTTGCTACCATTGCGGGCATTCTGAGTTATAGACTCTACTCCAGAATGACCTTCTCAGCGCAACAAGATTTACAAGAAGCCGTAGAGATGCTCTCTTACTCTTTGAAAGGCTGGGACGATGCGATCAAAACCGCCCTTCTCAAAACCGCCACACAACTAGAAAAAATGGATTTACACGACACCAAAACCATCCATAGCGTGTTGAATTATGTGCAATATGGCATGGATTCTACAGACATCCATATCGGGTTTGAAGATGGGAGTATCATCAAACTAGTGGGCAAAATCCCCACGGGTTACGATCCACGCGTGCGGGATTGGTATAAGGAGGCTAAGGCTAGTAGAAAGTTAGTGGTGAGCCACCCCTATGTGGATCTCTTCACCAACCGCCTTGTGGTCTCTTATAGCATTGCGCTCTACCAAAATGGGGTGTTTAAGGGGGTGCTTGGCTCAGACATCCCTTTGACCTATGTAGAAGATGCAGCTAGAGAACATTCTATGGATCAAAAACGCATTTATTTTTTAGACCAGCAAAGTTTTATTCTAGGCTCTGGACCTCTAGAACAGGGCAAGCGTTTCTTGGATGTGTTTCCCGAGAAAAAAGGCATTTTCCAACAAATGCTAGCCAATAAGAGTGGCGTGATTGAAAGCGCGGTAGATGGGGTGCAGAAGTATTATGTTTATACCACCGTGCCCGGCTTTACTTGGAAAATCTTAGCCGTGTGTGATAAGGACTTCGCGCTCAAGGATTTGTATATCATCCAACACACGATTTTGCTTGTTTCTATTGTGGCTTTGGTGCTTTGTTTGGCATTGTTCTTTGTGATCGTGCATATTCTCTTCAAACCCCTCATCACCTTGACAAAACTCATCCAAGCGCTTTTGTCTAAAGAGGGCGATTTGACCGAAAGGGTTGTGGTCAAAGGTAAGGATGAAATCGCCACCATCTCTAAGAGTATCAACGCCTTTTTAGAAAAAACCCACAGCGTCATCTCCACGATCAAAAACAATAGCGCGCAAAACACCCAGATCGCGCGCACTTTGCAAGATAGCTCCACGGCGGTTTCTAACAACGCCAAAGAGGAGCAAGAACGCATCCAAGTGGTGGTGCGCGATGGAGAAAGCGTGGTAAGCCATATTTTAAGCGGGGCTGACAACGCAGCCAACAATAGCGACAATCTAGTGAATACCAGCCACACCTTAGGGGAAGTGCGTAGCCAAATTGAAGACTTTAGCAAGAATTTGAGCAATAACGCCCACTTGGGCGTGGAATACTCCAATAGATTAGAGCGCGCCTCCCATGACACCCAAGAGATCAAAAAAGTGCTCACCATCATCGCCGACATCGCCGATCAAACTAATTTATTGGCTTTAAACGCTGCCATTGAAGCCGCACGGGCGGGCGAACACGGACGGGGTTTTGCGGTGGTCGCCGATGAGGTGCGCAAATTAGCCGAGAAGACTCAATCTAGCCTCAATGAGATCGACTCCACCATCACAGGCGTGGTACAAAGCGTAGATAACATCAGTAAAGATTTGCATAGCAACGCCCAAGAGATCGTCAAGGTTTCCCAAGCTGCCCACAATTTGCAAGAAGTGGTGGATGGCAATGTGCAGGGGATTCAAGGCATCATCAACACCACCATCCAAGACGCGCAAGCCTTTAAACAGGTCGCCCAACTCACTAAAGACATCATGAGCGAAATCCAAAAGATCGGGGCGTTGAGCACTTCTAATCAAGAGAGCGTGCAAGCAGTCGCACAGGCAAGCATCTCTTTGAGTAAGACCGCCGATGTCTTTGACTATGAGCTCAATAAGTTTAAAGTCTAGCGGGTTTTGTTATAATGCGCGTTTGTGAAGGAGCTAGCTTGAAACAGAAGTATTTGTGGGGGGCGTTGTCTTTATGTGTGTTGTTGGGCGCGTGCAGTGTATATCAAGGCGCCGATGTCCCCACCGAGGTCAAAGAAAAAGCGGAGATTAAAAGGCTCAAGGCAGAGCAAAAACGCCATAAACACGATAAAAAAGCCCAAACAAGCCAAGAGGAGCAAAAACCCCAAGAGCCTCAAAAGCCCAAGATCGATCCCATCAAGCAAGAGTTAGCACCCTTACAAGCCACGCTCGCGCAACTTAGCACTCTTGTAGAAGCCAACGCTAAGAAAATGCAGGATTTAGACAAACAGCTATCCCAACGCACCCCTCCGCCCAAACCTGATGAGAGTCCTGATGTGCTCTGGGAATCTGTCAACCCCATCCCCTCTGAAACTCCCAAGATCAAATCCAAGCACTTTTTGATGGGCTATGGGTTGAATAACACCACCACCAGTGGGGAAGAGGCTAGAGAGAGCGCGTATTTTAACGCAAGGCGCATGGTCGCTTTCTTCATCTACCAAAAGTTCAGTTGGGCTTTGGACAGGAAACACCTCAAATCGGATAATTTGAAGAGTGTTTTACTTCTTTGCATTGACAAGGCGATCGACACCCCAGAGATTTTCAAAGAGAAGACCTTTTTTACCCTCTCCTCCTATGATAGAGTGGTCGCTCTTTTTGTGGTGGACACTAAGGTGCTAGATCGCATTAAAGAGCTCGTGCAATTACAATACACCTTCAGCTCCGCACAAAGACGCGTCATCGACAAATTGATCCACAGCATGCAAAGTGAGGATAGCTTGCACTGAGTTATCTGGGGGGGGGGTCTGCGCTAGGCGATCTTTTTGACTTTGTCCCAAACCCCCCGCTTGTTAGTCTATGCAATATCCCCTATCAAAGCACTGCGCTTGCAATTTTTGCGTAAAGCCCGGCTCTAAGCTATCTAAAGAGAGGAGATGACGCTTTTTAGGATCGTCCCTGCTTTGGCGGTAAAAAATTAAAGTGCGCACCACCTGCCTATCTCCATTACTCCCCACTCTAAAGAATTGTTGGCTGAATTGGTGCAGGTAGAAAGTGCCTTCCACCAGCTTAAAAGTTACATAGAGCTTGGTGTAGATATTGTCTGCAGAAGTGTCGTATCGCCCCATCTCAAAGGTCAGGTAGGGGAATTTGTAGGCTAGGTCCACCTGCCCTTGTTGGATACAAAGGGTGCGGCTGAGTAATTTGCCATTGTGGCGAGTCAGCACACAGACAGAGCTAGGATTCTTGGGGTCATCTAAGTAGGTGGTGCGTTTGCTAAAGCTGTAGTGATCGTTATCCGCGCTAAAAGAGAGCAAATCCTCTCTTTTAGTTTTATACTTGGGGGCACAGGGGCTAAAATCGCTAGAGTTAGGCGTATTGGAGCATGGACTAGAGGCGCTAGTGGGGTTGCTTGGCTGGTTTTGCAATTTCTTTAAGAGTTGGTCGTTGACATCGCCCATCGCGTAAGTCGTGTTCTCTTGTTCATAGAAAGTCTTGGGGGCTGCGCTAGGAAAAAGGGTGCTATCTAAAGCCTGTTTAGCGTAACGGGTGAGATAAAAAGTGCCCCTAATGTCCTTAAAAGCCAAAAGGGTTTGGGCGTGGGTGTTAGCCGTGGGGGTGTGTTGCGGGGTTTGGATCAATTTGATGAGTAGAGAATCCTGCGTGTTTTCCATGCTCAATTTTTCATAACCTTGCAAACAAAAACCCTTGTAGAGTGTCTCTTTAAAGAGAATCCCCGTGCACACCACAGAGGGGCGGGTGTGATCTTTGGTGGCATTGATGACATAGAGTAGCATGTAATTTTGCTTGCCCACCACAAAGCTGTTCCCCGTAGCTTTAGAATAAAGAGTGTAGCTCCCCTCTTGGGAGTGCTTAAGCCCACGCACAAAATCCTCAGACCACGACTTGACTTGATCGAGGGCTTGGAAATAGTCTAGGGCATGTGCGGGGAGGGTAGAGCAAAGTAAAGTGATGAGAATTTTTTTCCACATATTAAACCTTGAATTGATCGATTTCTGTGCCCAGCGCGCTGTAGAGACCGTCTAGGGAAGTTTGGTTAGTGCGCATGTTTTCAATGTCCTTTTGCTCTGCGTGCGCAAGGGTGCTAAGTTCTTTGACTTCTTGGCTGATGTCATGGCTATCCTGCACGACCTCTTGTAAACTCTGCGTGTCTTGGCGCGCGCGCGCGATCACCTCTTCAATCCCTCGCACACTTTGTTGCATCACATGTTGCACACTGGTGGCTAGATCTGAAGTTTGGCTGAGTTCCTTAGCGTTTTGCCCCAAATGGTGGTTAATGTCTTGCACTCCTTGCACCATTTCATTGATGGTTGTATCGATGCTCACCAAACTGCTTTGGGTTTTTTCGGCTAATTTTCTAACCTCATCAGCGACCACCGCAAAGCCGCGCCCATGTTCGCCCGCGCGTGCGGCTTCAATGGCGGCGTTGAGCGCGAGTAAATTCGTCTGCGCGGCAATGTCGTCAATGATGGTTAAGACTTCCTTAATGCTCTCTGTGCCCTTGGCGGTTTGTTCTAGCCTGTGGGCAAATTCCACACTCTGGCTGGCGTTGTGTTCTAGGCGCGTGTTGAGTTCTCTCATTTGATCGTGCGCGCTGCCCAAATACGCGCCGGTTTGGTTGAGTTTTTGGTTATTGTCCTCCACATTGCTCACATGTTCTAAGATCGTGTCTATATTGTGCTGGCTACGCTCAACCGCCTTTTCTACCACTACAATCGCACGGTTGGCACTGGTGTGGACATTGGTTGTGCTCTCCATAAGAGCGCTCGAAACCCCCGTGCGCTGATCGCTAATCTCTTTGAAGTGGCGCACCACGCTTTGCATTTGCTCTATGAAAGCGTTGATATTGCGCGTGATCGCCACGATCTCATTGCGTTTAGTCTGTTCTTTGCAGGGCAGGCGTTTGGTTAAGTCGCGATTCCCCGTTGTGAGATCCACACTCAAGCGTTTCAAGCGATCTAAGGGGCGCATGAGGTAGTAAATCCAAGAGATCATCACACTCAAGGTGATGAAAAGCGCCATCAGCGAGATCACAAGCATCAAGGCGCGCAAGCGCACAATGCTTTTAAACGCCACTTGGGTGGGGATACGCGCGACCACTTTCCAATTATAACCCGGCACCGTGGTGTAGACTAATAAAAATTTGTGGTGCTCTTTATCGCTACGGATCATCCCTTCTTGGGTGTTTAAAATTTTGGGCGCGATCTCTTTTAAAAACGAACTCTCATCGGCTAGATCGATCCCGGCTTTGAGTTTATTAGAGCCTAGCACCAGCCCGCTACTATCGATCAAGTCCAACCCTCCGCCATTGCCAAATTTGATGCGCTCCACATGCATTTCAAAGAAGTCTAAATCGATGTCGGTGCTAATCACACCCAAAAACTTCCCCTTGATTATTAGGGGCGTGGAGTAGCTAATAATGAGCTTGCTGGTGTAAGCGTCTTTGTAAATTTCAGAAACGACGGTCTTTTGTTGCGCGCGCACATTCTTATACCAATCGCGCACTCTAGGATCATAACCCTTTGGGGTAGCCATTAAGCTAGAATACATCGCGCCATCTTCTGTCCCCACATAGGTGTTCAGCGCGTCTAAAGTGGTTGCGACATACTTGAGAGTTCGATCCAAAGCTTTGGTGTCTAATTTAGGGCTTTCCCAATGCGCGCGAATCTCTTGCGCGCCCGCATCAAAGAGTCTACGGGTGTTTTGATTCCATGCGACAATCCAATTAGCATTAGCTTTGACAATTTCAAGCAAGTGTTCCTGAGTGTTCTCCACCACGATTTTGTTAGTAAAGCGTTCTACAAACATGCCAAAGGTCATGAAACTCAACACCAACACCACAACTAACATCAGTGCAATTTTCTCTTTAAAGCTCATCCATTGCGCCTTGTGTTAGAATCGAGGACTTAGGGCGCATTCTAACTTTAAAACCCTTAAACTCTTTCATCTTTTGGGTATAATAGGGACATCTCGATAGATTTGGGATTTGTCTTGTTGAACTTGAAGCGTTTTTTTCAAGCCGCTGTAATGGGATGTCTACCCTTGCTAGGAGCCGAGATTGTGATGGACCCTTTTGGGTATTTGGGGATGATCTACAACCAAGGCTTTGAGCACCGCCCGCATAGTTATGTGGGCTTTGATGCGCGCGTGGGGACGAATTTTTCTTTTAACAATGGCTGGGCTTTTGGGATTGGGGCGATTGGGGCGTGGAATGTCTATAGCCGTAACAAGCGTTTCCAACCCATTGTGAGCGTGGGGAATGTCTTGGGGAGTGTGGAGAGCAATATGCGCCCTTATTTGAGTATGGGGGATATTTCGGACGCGTATGTCAAATTTGACACCCAACGGCTCAAATTTGCCATGGGGCGTTTCAACACGAATTTTGTAGACTTTGATTGGATTCAGGGCAATATTCAGGGTGGGAGCTTGTTTATCCACCGCAACGATTTCAAATACTGGGGCATTTTCATGGATTCCATGCTCTATAATGGCTACCAAGGCAATGACTTACAAGGTCCAAGGATCGCCACAAGCATCAACGCGCTAGCCTCCTACGATCCGGTGTCTAAGAAAAAGTATGTAGGGGGCGAAGTCGTGGCTTTTGGCATGGATTATAACAACGACAAGGGTGTGCAAATTTCCCCCTTCTTGCTAGCAGACACCAAACTCCCTGGACCAGCCTTGGGTTCTTTGTTCCAATTAGGTTTCAAGGTGCAATACCAGCGCGATTTACCTAAAAATTTCAAGTCTTACACCATTGTGCATGGCATCTACCAATACGGTGCCACCGGAGGGATCAAGCAGGAAGCCCAAGGGGGGTTGTTTTGGATAGATCAAACCTTTGTGTATAAAATCTTTAATTTCGGTTTGGGCTTTTATGGTGTGCCTGCCTCCGGGCAGAGGGGCTTTTTTTGGTCTTTTGATGACAAGAGTAAATTCTATGGAAGGGGGATCAACTCCGTGGGCGTGCCCGCGATCTATTTTGCTAATGACACTTATACGGGCTATCTCTTTGGGGGCATGAAAACCAGCAAAGTTAGGGTGGATTTGATGTTAGCCTATGGGATTTACCAAGAGTATTCGCTCATGACAAATTACAAGGTGTGGCAGTATAAAAAGATGATCCTAGATGCGGGCATTGGTTATGTCTATTCTTACTCCTCTAAAGTGGTGAGCAATATTGGCAACTCCTCGCTGGTGCTCTTTACGAAGTTTTCTTACTGATGATCACGCTTAATAATCTCAGCAAATCCTATGGTAAACACCTAGCCCTCAACCAGGTGAGTGTAGAACTCCCTGCGGGCAAGGTGATCGGGCTTTTAGGACCCAATGGGGCGGGTAAGAGCACTTTGCTCAAAATCCTAGCGGGGGTGTGTGTGCGCTATGAGGGGCAGGTGTTGATCGCCAAGCAAAGCGTGGGGATGGAGAGTAAGCGCCATGTGGCTTACCTCCCTGAATACAGCTACATCCCCCCCCATGCCAGCGCGCAAGAGATGTTGGTTTTTTTTAGCGACTTCTTTGAAGATTTTGATTCCCAATGCGCTTTAGCCCTTTTGAATCGCTTTGAAATCCCCCTTAAAAAGCCCTTCAAAGCACTTTCTAAAGGCACACAGGAGAAATTCCAACTCTTATTTATCTTGGCGCGCAAAGCCCAACTATTCCTCTTTGATGAGCCCTTGAGTGGGGTAGACCCCATCGCGCGCACGCAGATTTTAACCCTTATCTTGGAGCAATGCGCGCAGGCTAGTGTTTTACTCTCCACGCATTTAGTGCACGATGTCCAAGCGCATTTAGACATCGCCTTGTTTTTAAAGCAGGGGTGTTTGGTGGCTTGCCACTCCATCAAGGATCGAGAGATTGATCTAGAATCCCTTTATAAAGAGTGCATGCAATGAAGCGCGTTTTCAAGCACGATTTTTTAGAGAGTTACCCTAGCATTGTGGGTACACAAGCGTTTCTGTGCGCTTGCATGGTGTTGGTGAGCGCGGATTGGCTGGCTTTAGAACTCTTGGGCGGGGTGCTGGTGTTTTTGGGGAGCTGTATTTTAGTCCTGTGTTTGGCTTTGGCGTTTTTGCGATCCATCGTTGAAAAACTCTTTGGCAAAGAGGCGTATCTGACTTGGAGTTTGCCCTTGAGCGTGGATCAAATCTTACTCCCCAAATTAGCTATCAATCTCTTTTGGATTGTCTTAGGCTTACTTTTTTTGCTCTTAGCCCTTGCCCTCTCCTTTGCGCTCAACAATGGTCCAAATTTCTTGAGCGCCTTTTTGAGCGCGATTAGCCAAAACTGCGTGCGCTTTGGTAAACATGCCTTGATTTTATTGCTGTTCTTTGCCCTACTGTATTTGAAGATTTTATTAGTGCTATCTTGTTTGCACGCCTTTAAACTCAAGTTCTTACCCAAGCTCACGGGCTTAGTCCTCTTTGTGCTTTTGAGCGTGATCCTAGACATCCCCACGCGCTGGCTTTACCAATTCTACCAACAAAGTCTAGATTATGGGTATTTGGAGTTTTACCTAAGCCTCCCCTTTTTGGAAACACGCGCGATGGTGTGGTTTTGGCTTTTAGAGAGTAGCAAGGTGATCGCGCTTTACTTGGGGAGTCGTTGGTTGCTGGTTAAGCGCTTGAGTTTAGAATAGTTGAAAGGATGACAATGCGATGGATGATGCTTTTAGGTTTGATCTTAGTGGGCGCGCATGCCCAAAGTGGTTATTGTAGCGATGAATGTATGGGGGATAAGAGCGAACGCCTGCCCCCCATGGAATTCCACATGAGTTTACCCCATTCTGTGGAGCACTACCGCGCCCACCCCCAAGAGCGCGCCAGAATGCTAAGGCGTTGTCAAGAGGCGTTCCACTCCACACTCAAGATCAATGTGATGACCAAGACTTTTAAGCGCGATTGCGCCAACGCCCAGCAAGCTAGCTTGCTAGACCCCGCCCCTTAGGGCTATTTTTGCTCGGGTTGCCAGATCGTCTTCTCTGAGGGCTTGTAATCTTTCTCGTCCTCTAGGATCTGCGCCTTAGTTTCCGCGCACGCATTGAAAAACAGCACCACCACTCCAGCCCATAACAACCAACGCATACCAAATCCTTTAATGTAATAATTTCTATTGTAGCCAAAATTCCTAATGGCGCGCCACTTGGCTATTGCTTTTTAGCATGTCGGCTAGCAAGAACGCCAATTCAAGGGCTTGGGTGGCGTTGAGTCTAGGATCGCACTGGGTGTGGTAATTGGACTCTAGAGCGTCTTCTGTGATGGCTTGCGAACCCCCGATACACTCGGTTACATTGCACCCAGTCATCTCCAAATGAATCCCCCCCACACAGCTGCCTAGCGCGTGTTGGATGGCAAAAAATTCCTTGACTTCCTGCAAGATGTGCGCGAACGAACGCGTTTTAACCCCCCTCTTGGTCTTGATCGTGTTGCCATGCATAGGATCGCACACCCACACGACTTCTTGGCGCGCTTCTAAGATACCCTTTAAAAGGGGCGGGAATTTGGCGCGCAACTGTGCGCCCATGCGCACGATGAAACTCAAGCGCCCGGGCTGGTTGTAGGGGTTGAGTGTTTTACAAAGCCCTAAGAGTTGTTCTAAGGTGCTATTAGGACCAATCTTAACCCCAATGGGATTATCCACCCCTCTTAAAAACTCTACATGGGCTTGATCCAAGCCCCTAGTGCGCTCCCCAATCCAAAGCATGTGCGCCGAACAGCCATACCATTTGGAAGTGAGGCTATCTTGGCGGGTTAGAGCTTCCTCGTAGTGGAGCAAGAGGGCTTCATGGCTGGTGTAAAAGTCGGTTTCTTTGAGAGTGGGTAGGTTAGCCACCCCGCAAGCCTGCATGAAATCTAGGGCTTGCGTGATTTGCATGGCTAGGGCTTCGTATTGCCGCCCAAAATCGTTATTCTTCACAAAGTCCAAATTCCAGCGCTGAATCTCAGCCAAATCCGCCAACCCCCCCTTAGCAAAAGCGCGCAATAAATTCAAGGTAGCCGCGCTTTGGTGGTAACCTTGCAATAGCCTTTGTGGATCGGCTTGGCGCGCGCATGCGTCCATGCTATTGACCATATCGCCACGATAAATGGGCACTTCCACCCCCTCAATGCGCTCACTCTCTTGACTTCTGGGCTTGGCAAACTGCCCGGCGATCCTGCCCACCTTAATGACCGGACAACGCCCTCCAAAGGCTAAGACCACACTCATTTGCAAGATCACCTTGAACAAATCCCTGATTCCATCTGCGCTAAAGGCTTCAAAGCTCTCTGCACAATCCCCCCCCTGTAATAAAAATGCCCTGCCCCTGCTAGCCTCTTTGAGCGCCTCTTTTAGAGTGCGGATTTCCTTAGCAAAGACTAGGGGCGGGTAACTTCTTAGGGTTTTTTCCACCGCTTCTAACGCCTCTAAATCGGGGTAGGCGGGTTGTTGTAAAATGGGAAAATTACGCCATGATCGCGCATGCCATGTCTGCATATCTACCTCAACTGTTGCAACGCTTGTTTGATAATCTCTTGGGTGTTAAGCCCTGCGGGCAAAGCCGCACAGACCTTATGCACCAAAGCGCTCTTAAAACCCAAACTTTCTAAAGCCAATGTGGCCTCTGTGCTGCGGGGGCTTGGGGTCGTGTTTAAATACCCCTCCACATCTAGCATGATCTTGCCAGCGAGCTTGCCCCCCACCCCGGGCACCCTTTGTAAACCCTTGAGATCATGGGCTTTCAACAAGGCACTAAATTCCTGCGCGCTGTACAAAGAGAGCACACTCAAGGCGATCCTAGCCCCCACCCCATTGATCTTAAGCAGGCGTTCAAATAGCGCGCGCTCCTCAGGGGCTAAAAACCCATAGAGATGGTGCGCGTCCTCTTTGAATACGGGGGTTGTAAACAAGCGCGTTTCTTGATCTACTTGCAATAGCGCGCTGGCGCGCAAACTCACATGCACCCCATAAACCACCCCGCTTACATTCACAGTGATAAACGCGGGCTCTATACTCTCTATGCGCCCCACAAGCCCTACAATCACGCGCCATCCTCAAAGCTTACCTGCCTTTTGGCGCGCACCAAAGAGATCCCATCTAATTTAAAATCCACCATTTCACCGCTTTCTGTTTGCAGGCTCTGGTTGGAGCGTCCGGTGTAGAAGCGATTGCATGTGATCGTGTTAAACGCCGTCCACGCGCCCTTGGCAAACAAGCGTGTATCGCGCATGTTCGACTCCAAAGACACCAAGCGATCCACAAACCCTCGATTGAGTTCTTGGAGTTTGAGCACATAGAGGCGTAAAATCTTGATGCGGCGCAGGCAGTCCATGAAGTCATAATAGGTGCGCTGGACAGATTCTTCCTCCATCAAGAGTTTTCTAGTAGCCGCATCCGCGCTCTTGATTCGATCAATAGTAGCCTGCTTTTGTTGCAAAAAGAAGTTGAGTTTTTGGTATTGGGTCATCACCTTCTGGGCTTTTTCCTTGTAGATTTCCATTTCAGCTTTGGTTTCTTCTAAAATGCGCTTGCTTTGTGGATCGGCAAAGGCGGAAAAACAAAAGGTGTTTTCGCTCCCATCGATGTGATCCACCGTGCATTTGCCCGAAAAATAAAAGGTGTTATTGGACTTGAGTTGTTGCATGCTAATCTCTCTAGCAAAGACTTGCGCCCCACTGCCCGCGTCTATCTCGCAGGTTTGCGCGATGATTGTGCCCCTATCGGCATACTTGCAAATGACTTTATTGCCCTGACAAGTGCCCTTGTTATTATTGACAAAAATTTCATCGGCTTCCACACTGCTATCGTTGTGCAACTGCCCCTCCACGATCACCTTCTTAGCCACCAAATTGACATTTTTACCCACATTGCCCTTGACATGGATCTCCCTAGCCTCAATGCGCAAATTGCTCTCAATGGCGTTGTCGATCTCGTTTTTCGCCCCGATGTAGAGCACCATGCCATTTTGCACCCCGCCTAAAAACATGGGTGTGTTAGTGCTCTTCATCTCTGTAAAACTATCCTTAGTGTAACTCTTGAGCGTGTTGCCCACCAATACCACATACTGAGCGATCTTAGAGAAATACACCATCTTTTTAGAGTTCTCTTTGAGCTCAAAGGCATCGCTATTGCACTCAAAGACGGGCAAGATGGGTTTTTCTTCCTTGACTTTGATGAATTGCCCCAAGAGATTAGGTCCGCTAGCCCCCGCGATGGGCTTGACATATTCCAAGACAGCATCCCCCACACCCGCACCAAAGATGGAGTTAGCCGGGGCTTTTTGGGCGTTTTTTTCCTCCCACACTTGTTTTAAGATGAGGTTGACATAGCCCTGCTTGTTAGGACGATACAGAGCACGCTTGAGTAAGATCTTCTCAGGCTGTAGATTCATTTTAATGCAACGCTCGATCTCCTTGTGCAGACCGGCATGCTGGGCTTCCATCTGGCGCAATAAAATCTTTTGGTGCGCCATAGCGGTTTCTATGCGCGCACAGATCTCCTTGAACAAACCCTCATCTTCTACGATCACAAAGGGGCTTTCAAAGATCACATAGAGTTCATCGCACTCCTTAGAGAGCTCCACCTCAAAGAAATAGGTAAACAAGCGTTTTCTAATGCAAATGTCATAGCGTTGGATCACCTCGACCTGCTTGTCGTTGAAAAACACATCATCATCAATGCGCTTAACCTCCCTCTCCTCCAAGAGTTTGAACACATCTTTAGGATTGGTGCGCACCAAAGTGTGCACCTTCAGTAGATCAAACCATAGGTCTTCCATATCGATCCCGTGCGCTTGCGCCACCTTCTCCAACTCCAATTGGATGTCAGCGCAATCTAACACTACCTTAGAATAAAACTCACTCGCCAAAGCGGACTCCTTTGTGTCGTCTGCGCGTATTTTAATACATACTGGCTAAAAAAACACCACACTGATTAATCTTTTTAGACTAGAATCCTCTTTTAAGCAGGGGTTTCTCGTGTTAAAAAAATTCTTTTTTACCAATAGCTCAGGGATTTTGTGCTCTAGGATCGCAGGATTTGTGCGCGATTTATTGAGCGCGTCCATTTTGGGGAGTGGGGTTTATAGCGATATTTTTTTTGTGGCGTTCAAATTCCCCAATCTCTTCAGGCGTATTTTTGCCGAAGGGGCATTTAGCCAAAGCTTTATGCCCGCCTTTATCCACAGCCGCCACAAGGCTAGCTTTAGCTTGAGTGTGCTAGGGATTTTCAGCGCGTTGCTCATCGCGCTGTCTTTGCTGGTGCGTTATAACGCGCCCTTTTTTACCAAGTTATTAGCCTATGGTTTTGATAGCCGCGTGATCGCGCTCGCCCAAGACATCGTGGCTTTGAATTTTTGGTATCTCCTCTTGGTCTTTTTAAGCACTTTTTTTAGCGCGCTATTGCAATACAAAAATAACTTCTTTGTGAGCGCCTACAACACGATCTTGCTCAATGCGGGTATGATCGCTGGATTGCTCCTAGGCAAGGACAAGACTTCCTTAGAAGTGGTGTATTACTTGAGCTATGGGGTGTTGTGCGGGGGGGTAGCCCAAGTGTGCGCGCATTTTTACCCCCTTTATGTGTTGGGGTTTTTTAAACTCTTTTATTTGGGCTTTAAACATGGATTCAAGCGTGCCAAAATGCCCGGTAAACACAGCCTAAACAGTGAGCTTAAAAGTTTTTTCAAACAATTTTTCCCCAGTGTGCTAGGCAATTCAGCCAGCCAGCTCTCTGCTTTCTTGGACACGCTATTGGCTTCTTTTTTGGGTGCGGGGAGCATTTCTTATCTTTACTACGCTAATCGTGTTTTCCAACTCCCCCTAGCCCTCTTTGCTATCGCCATCTCTAGCGCGCTTTTCCCCACCATCGCCAAAGCGATCAAAAACCACCAAAGCGCACAGGCTTTAGCGCACATGCAACAGGCTTTGCACTTTTTGACCTGCATGTTACTAGCTTGCAGTGTGGGGGGGTGGGTGCTGAGTGAATACATTGTAGCCCTGTTGTTTGAACGCGGGCAATTTAGCCCTCAAGACACCCTGCAGAGCGCGGCTGTCTTTAGAATGTATCTGCTAGGTCTCTTGCCCTTTGGACTCTCTAAAATCTTTGCGCTTTGGCTCTATGCTAGCTCCAAGCAACTCCAAGCGGCTAAGATCACTTTGTATTCTCTACTCTTTGGGTTTGCTAGCGCGCTCTTAGGGATGCGCTACTTGCAGGCTAGCGGACTAGCCCTAGCCAGCAGTCTTAGCGGGGGGTTGCTATGCCTTTTGAACATTAGAGCTTTTGGATTTAAGCGCTTTTTGGGCATGGTTTCTTGGCAATGGGGGGGGTGGCTGGCGGGGTTACTTGCCTTAGAAACTCTTTTGCTATACGCCTTTTTGTGGTGTCTACAAGCCAAGCAAACACTGTATTATCTTTAGTTAAGGGCACAAACCAATAACATAAGTTCTATGAGTTTTTTGTGTGGTTGTTTTTGCCACAAAAACCAAAATTTTTGCTAAAATAAGCACCGCCTTTAGTAGGCAGAGTTCCTGCCCAATTGACGCTTGCGGGCATGCGCAACGCTTGACACAACAAAACCAAAGGGCAAAACCTTGTGTTTTGATAAGAGCAGGCATGGATGAACTTAAGAATACAGCAGAAATCCTAGCTTTGTAGGATTTTGCAAAGTTTTATAGGATTTTATAGGTCTGTAGGAACGGCACACATGCAACCCATTTACATTTACGATAGCCGCCAAAGGCAAAAGGTGCGCTTTACACCCATTCAAGAGGGGCAGGTTAAAATTTATGTCTGTGGTCCCACCGTTTATGACTACTCCCACTTAGGGCATGCTAGAAGCGCGATCGCCTTTGATCTGCTCAAGCGCACCTTAGAATTAAGCGGTTATGGGGTGCAGGTGGTGAAAAACTTCACCGACATTGATGACAAGATCATCGCTAAAGCCAAGCAAGAGCAACTAGACACCGCCACTCTGAGCGCGCGCTTCATAGCAAGCTATCTAGCTGACATGCAGGCTTTGGGTGTGCAACGCGCCCACCTAGAGCCCAAAGCCAGCGCGCATTTGCAAGCCATAGCCCTCATGATCCAAGCCCTTTTAGACAAAGGGCATGCCTATAAAACCAGCAATGGGGACATCTACTTAGACACCAGTAGCGATTCGAGTTATGGGACTTTGAGCGCGCACAGTCTAGATCAAGAGAGCGTGAGTCGCCTAGATGACAACCCTAGTAAACGCCATGAAAAGGACTTCGCGCTGTGGAAAGCCTATAAGGGCGCGCAGGATTTGGGTTATGAAAGTGTCTTAGGTAAGGGGCGACCCGGCTGGCATATTGAATGTTCAGCGATGATCTTTGCCAATTTGGCTTACCGCGATCAAGCCTACCAAATTGACATCCATGGGGGGGGATCAGACCTCTTTTTCCCCCACCATGAAAACGAAGCCTCCCAAACCCGTTGCGCTTTTAACCAAGAACTCGCCAAGTATTGGGTGCACAATGGTTTTGTGAATATCTCCGGGCAAAAGATGAGCAAGAGTTTAGGTAATAGTTTTTACATCAAGGACGCACTAAAAGTCTATGATGGCGAAATTCTGCGTAATTACCTCTTGGGGGTGCATTACCGCGCGATTTTGCATTTCAATGAGCAAGACTTATGCATGGCTAAAAAACGCCTAGACAAACTCTACCGCCTCAAAAAGCGTGCCTTACAACTAGCCTCCCCTCTAGATTTGCCCCCCCCAAGCAACCCCTTCACCCACGCCTTACTGGAGGGTATGCGCGATGATTTGAACATCTCTAAAACCCTCAGCGTGTTAGAAGAGTATTTGCACCTTGCCAACGACCAACTCAACCACCCCCACAAGCCAACCAACCAACAAAACGCCAAACAGGTGTTGCAGGATTTGGCTTTTGTGGACAGCCTGTTGGGTTTGGGGGGTAAGGACCCCGCTGTGTATTTCCAACTAGGTGTAGATGACGCGCTCAAAGCCCACATCAGCAAACAAATCGCTCTGCGCGCCCAAGCCAAACAGGCTAGAGATTTCGCTCTAGCCGATCGCATTAGAGAGGAACTAGCCAAACAGGGCATCGCCTTGATGGATACCCCCACTTCCACCACTTGGGAAAAATTGTTCTAGTTTTTGTGGGCAAGCCTTTATCAAAGTAAGTTAGAATCGCTGAAAAACACAGAGGTGAACCATGTTAAGCATCGCCCATAGTCCAGATGCCGATGATGTGTTCATGTTCTATGCAATCGCCTTTGGGTGGGTTGGTTTAAACAGACCTTTCACCCACCACGCCCTAGACATTGAAACCCTCAACACCCAAGCCCTGCAGGGCGTGCACGACATCAGCGCGATCTCCTTTGGGCTTTATCCCCTCATTAGCGATCAATACGCGCTTTTGGAGTGCGCAAGTAGCTTTGGGGAGGGGTATGGTCCTAAGCTGGTGCGCAAAAAAACCACCAAACTAAAGAGAAATTTCAAGGTGGCTTTGAGCGGGCGTTATACCACTAACGCCCTGCTCTTTAGACTCCACTACCCCCACGCGCGCGTGATCTATAAAAATTTCTTAGAGATCGAAGAGGCGGTATTGAGCGGGGAGGTAGATGCGGGAGTGCTCATCCATGAGAGTATTTTAGATTTTCACCCGGATCTAGTGGTAGAAAAAGAGATTTGGGAGGTGTGGTGTGAGCTCTCTAAATCAGAATTGCCTCTGCCTTTGGGCGGAATGGTGTTGCGCCGATCCATCCCCCTAGTGCAGGCTATCGAGCTAGAGAAGAAGTTAACCCAAGCCATTAACTTAGCCTTAGCCCACTCTAAACTACTCTCTTCTATGCTTTTAGAACGCGGCTTAGTGCGCGTGGGCGCACAACACCTTGCTACTTATCTTGATCTCTACGCCAATGCCAGCGCGTGCCAACTGAGCTCTAAACAACTCCAAGCCCTAGACATCTTGTTTAACTTGGGCTTTAGGCATGGTTTTTATCCCACCCCCCTTAACACCCAAGCCCATTTGATCCCCAAGCGCTACCACGCCCTAAGGTTTTCTTAAACACTATGCGTATCCACACCGCACGCCTGAGTTCTAAGCACCCTACTTACCTAGATTTGCACTTTGATCACTATGTGCCCGCTCGCCCTAAGGGTGTCGCCCTCCTCATTGCCACAGGCATGGCAGAACACCGCAAACACTATATATGGCTAGCCACTGAGTTGTGCGCGCTGGGTTATGATGTCTTTGTGTTCGATCACAGAGGGCACGGGCAGAGCGTGTTAGAACACAGTGTTGAAATCGCTTGGGGAGAGATGGGCGAAAATGGCTTTGAGCACGCCGTGCTGGACTTGGCTAAGTTTGTCGCTCTAGTGCGCGGAGTTTGCAAGGGGTATAAGCTGGTGTTATTAGGGCATAGCATGGGCTCACTACTAGCGCGTCGTTTAATCCAACATGCTCACACTCCCCTAGACGCGCTCATTCTCACAGGCACACCCACTCCCTTTAGGGGTTTGGGTTTGTGTGTGGGGGTTTTAAAACTCTTGCGCGCGATGGGTTGCCCTTTCAAGTGGAATCTAAACACCTTTTTTAGCCTGCACCCCAGAGTGCGCGCGATGGGGGCTAGGGGGGCGTGGCTGTGTCAGGATGCTAAGGTGCTTAAATTTTATAGCCTAGATAAGGCTAGCCGTTTTGCTTTCAGCACTAATAGTTTTGCCTGTTTGTTAGAGGGGGCGCACTTGGTCTTTAGCGCGCATGCTTATGGGGATAAAAACCTGCCTATTTTGCTCATGAGTGGTTTAGAAGATGTGTGCGGGGGCTTTGGGGTGGGGGTGATCAAATCCTACCACGCCTTGCGCGCACAGGGCTTTAAACAAGTGTCCTTAGAGTTATTAGCCCAAGCTAGGCATAAAATCTTTGATGAACCCAATAAAGATCGCGCCTTGCGCCTTATGCTGGAATGGCTAGAACACCGAGGTCTTTAACGCTTGTTTTTCATCTGCTCGATATGCGCCACTTGGGCAAAGACAATCGCTACCGCCTCAAAGAGCATTTTAGGGATCACCTCATCTACATCCACTTCTTTGTAGAGCTCGCGTGCGAGTTTAGGGTTTTCAATGATCTCAATGTCATGTTCTCTAGCAATCGCCTTAATGCGAATCGCTAAGTGTTCGATCCCCTTAGCCACCACCACCGGAGCGACATCTTTTTCCTCAAAGCGGAGCGCGACCGCGTAGTGGGTGGGGTTTGTAACGACCACATTCGCGCTAGGGATGGCTGCCATCATCTTACTCATGGAGTTTTTGAGCATAAGCTGTTTGATTTTGGCTTTGATCTCGGGGTTACCTTCTTGTTGTTTGTATTCGTCCTTGACTTCCTGCTTAGTCATTTTAA
Organism: Helicobacter sp. L8; assembly: GCF_003660355.1. NCBI lineage: Bacteria > Pseudomonadati > Campylobacterota > Epsilonproteobacteria > Campylobacterales > Helicobacteraceae > Helicobacter > Helicobacter sp. L8. Next base: position 32,162 of record NZ_QXQR01000008.1, on the reverse strand, counting down.
GCGAATTGATATACTGACGGCGTTTGAGCAGAAAGTCTAATAAAGAGGCTACTAGAAATAAGAATAATAAACTGGCAATGAGAAGTAACGCCTTGTGTTCAAACCACAACGCCTGATCCCTGATGTCAATGCGCGCGATCTTGGCTAACTCCCCGATGAACACACTCACGATCACAAAACCTAGCATGAAGGCAAAGCACACCTTAGCGCTGATGAGCAGACCATCTAAAAGCTTTTTGAGAGAGAAGAGATTTTTTAGCCCGTTGATGGGATTGATCTTAGAAAACTTAGGCACAATCGCCTTAGGGCTAAAGAGCAAGCCAAATTGCACCACATTAGCCAAAAACGCCACCACAAACACCAAAAATAAAAAGGGCAAGAGCACCCAAGCGATATCTTTGAGCAATTGCAAAGAAAGCAAGTGGAGATTGTGGGGGGTGAAATCTAGGGCGATCCAACGCAAACTCTGCCTAAAAATGCTCTCAAAATGATCTAACCACATGCTAAAAAAAGCCATCACCCCCCCAAAACCCGCCACCAACCCTAAAAACCCCACCACCTCCAGACTTTTAGCGACATTGCCCTCTTCGCGCGCTTTTTCTATTTTCTTGGCGGAGGGGAGTTCGGTCTTTTCTTCTTCAGCCATTTAAAATTTTCAACGCGCGTTGGTATTCTCTATAGGTGTTGCAATTGCTAAACTCTACACCCTCCGACACCTCTACAGCTAAACCTCCCTCCAAAAGAGAACTAACCGAACCATTACTCTCTAAAGTGTCCTCTAGCGCATCTGCCATGCTCATCTGCCAACACCCCAGCAAGTAAAAACGCTCCGGGCTTTTGGCATACACCACCCCCGCCTCTTGGGCGCGTTCGCAGAGTTTTAAAATACTTTGGGCTGACACTAGGGGCATGTCCACCGGGATCACAAAGATCGTTTGTCGGAGAGCATACAAAGAGCGCACAATGCCCAGTAGGGGGCTAAAATCGGGTCGGCAGTCCAAAATGTAGGACGCATACACTTGTAAGTTATAGGACTCTTTGCAACTAATATAGACCCGCTCAAAAAGCGCGCTCATTTTGGCGTGTTGGTAGGCTAAAAGGCTAGGATAATTGCCAAAGGGCAATAACGCTTTATCGCATTGTTGTCCCCCCACGCGCATGCGCGCACTCTTGCCCCCAGTGAGGATCACACAGGGGATTTTTAGTTTTGTCATTAAGCCATCACTCCCATTTTTTGGGCGCGTTTGGCAAATTCGCTAAAACGCGCGTCTAAATCTTTCTTGCGCGCAATAGAGAGATTAATAAATTCTCTTTCTTGTTCGACGCCTATAAAGGATCGCCCAAGCAAGTTAGCCGCAATCCCTGTGGTGCCCGAACCACTAAAGGGATCGCCCACCAAACTATCCTCATGGCTAGCCATTGAGATCAAACGCAGGAGTAGCCCTAAGGGCTTTTGGGTGGGGTGTTTGCCTAAATGCTTTTCCCAAGGGGCAATGGCAGGGAGAGTCCACACATCGCGCATTTGCTTACCTTGATTCAACTCCTTCATGCGTTGGTAGTTGAAAATATGGGCGTGCTTAGGACTTTTGCGCGCCCATAGAATTTGCTCGCTAGCGTGTAGTAGTGTGCGGCATGAGAAATTAGGCGGGGGGTTGCTCTTATGCCAAGTGATGGTGTTCAAGAGTTTAAAGCCTAGAGTTTGCAGGGCTAACCCTAGAGAGAATAGATTATGCTGGGTGGCACTGATGAAAATCGTGCCTGTGGGCTTGAGCGCGCGCTGGGCTAGAGTGATCCACTCCATATTAAAGGCGTGGATTTCATCAATTCCTCCCGCGCGATCCCATGCGCCCTTATTCACACTCACAATTTTGCCACTCTCAATGCTCAAGCCATCATTAGAGAGAAAATAAGGCGGATCAGCAAAAATGAGATCAAAGCACCCCTCCATGCATGCCAAAACCTCCCTGCAATCATGATGATAAAGCGTGAATTTAGAATCCTCACTCACAAAAATAGGCTTATGCATGGTGTAACTCATCTATCAAGTTGTCCAATTGACTTAAATTGCAAATGCGCACACTTTGATAGGCTTCTTCCAACTTGTTTCTGGCATTAAACCACCCCTGCCCATCGGTGATCCAAGTAAACATTACAAAAGGGAGGGTGTTTTTCATTTCCCTAGCCTAGCATGCTAGATTAAAAGTTTGGCTGATTCGCTCTGATTCAGCCCAAATTTGCTATGTTAAGAAAAACTACACAAAGAGGCTAGCGATGCTAATTGATGGTTTTGGGCGACAAATCACTTACCTAAGAGTTTCGCTCACCAAGCAGTGCAATTTTAGATGCGCCTATTGTATGCCCACCACCCCCCTAGATTTTAGCTCCCATGAAGAAGTTATCCCCCTAGATCGCATGTTAGAGTTTCTCAAAGTTGCCATGGATGAGGGGATTGAAAAAATCCGCTTGACCGGAGGCGAACCCTTGTTGCGCAAGGATTTAGTGCCCTTCATTGCGCAATTGCATGCCTATAATCCCAAAGTCTTATTGGTGCTCACCACTAACGCCTTTTTGTTAGAAAAACACGCGCACGCGCTCAAAGAGGCGGGTTTAAGCCGGGTGAATATCTCTTTAGATTCGCTTAAACCTAAGCGCGTGGTGCAAATCTCCAAAAAGGACGCGTTGCCCTCTGTATTAAGGGGCATTGAAGCGGCGTTGCAAGCGGGTTTAAAACTCAAATTCAACATGGTCGCGCTCAAAGGGATCAATGCCGATGAGATTTTAGACCTCCTAGAATTTGCCCAAGCAAAGGGCACGCAGATTCGCTACATTGAGTTTATGGAGAATACCCATGCGAGCGCGCGCTTGCAAGGCTTGAGCGGGGCGCAGATTTTAGAGATAATTTGCCAGCGTTATAAGATCGTAGGCACGCCCCAAAAAGAGCTAGGACCCGCACAGATTTACACCCTAGAGAATGGCTACCAATTTGGGATCATCGCTCCCCATAAAGAGGATTTTTGCAAGAGTTGTAATCGCGTGCGCGTGAGCGCAGATGGGACTTTGTTCCCTTGTTTGTATTACCAAGATAGCGTGGATGCTAAAGAGGCAATTTTGAGCACGGAGCGCGCGCGCATGTTAGAGGCACTCAGGCAGGCGGTGGCTAATAAGCCAGAAAAGAATCTTTGGAGCGGGGCTTACCAAATTTCTGAGCGCGCATTTTATCAAACTGGAGGCTAAATGGATTTACTCACACAGGCTTTAGATTCACAGGATTTAGACGCAGAAAGTCTAGCCAAGCTTTATGATTACGATCTCTATGCGTTGGGCGAGGCAGCCCACACTATTCGCACGCACTACCATCAAGATCAAGTCTTTTTTAACACCAACCGCCACCTCAACCCCAGCAATATTTGCGCAGATAGCTGTAAGTTTTGCGCCTTTTCAGCCAGTCGTAAAAACCCCAACCCTTACCAAATGGAGCACACAGAAATTTTAGAGCAGATTGAGAGTGCTTATAAGGCGGGGGTTAAAGAGGTGCATGTAGTCAGCGCGCACAATCCTAATTACACTTATAGTTGGTATTTAGAGCTCTTTAGACTCATTAAGACAAGCATGCCTGATTTGCATTTAAAGGCGATGACAGCCGCTGAGGTGCATTTTTTAAGCACCAAGTTTAAAAAGCCCTACCAAGAGGTCTTAGAGGACATGTTAGAGGCGGGGGTGGATAGCATGCCCGGGGGTGGAGCAGAGATCTTTGCAGAGGGGGTTAGAAAGCGCATTTGTGGGGGTAAGGTGGGCTCAAAAAGATGGCTAGAAATCCACCAATATTGGCATTCGTTGGGCAAAATGAGCAACGCCACGATGTTATTTGGGCATATTGAAAGCAAGCAGGATCGCTTAGATCACATGTTGCGCCTCAAAGCCACCCAAGGTCCCCATGCCTTAGAGAAAAAGGGAGGGTTTAACGCTTTTATTCCCTTGCTTTACCAAAGAGATAATAATTTTCTCAAAGTTAAGCGCAGTCCTAGCGCGGTGGAGATTCTCAAAACCATCGCTATTGCGCGCATTGTTTTGCAAAACATCCCCCATATTAAGGCTTATTGGGCGACTTTGGGGCTGAATTTAGCTTTAGTGGCTCAAGAATTTGGCGCAGACGATTTGGACGGCACGATTGGGGTAGAAAAAATCCAATCCGCTGGAGGCGCACAAAGCGCGCAGGGGGTCGCCAAAGAGGACTTGATCGCCCAGATCAAAGACGCGCAATTCCAACCAGTGGAGCGCGATAGTCTATATAATACCCTCAAAGTGTGGTGATCTGTTAAATTTTTGTTTACTTAGGCTGTTTTTTTATGGCACTTAAGGCTCAAATGCGCTATAATCCAAGCCGTGTTAGTCAAGCAAAATCAGGGGTGTTCCATTAAAAAGTTTCTTACAATGATCTTGGTGTGCGCGGGGCAGTTGTTTGTGCCTGTGGACGCTGAGGAAGCTAGAATCACCAGCATAGAGTATAAGGATCTCTCTTACATGTCTGACATGCTCGCTAGCGAGATTGTCAAACTCAAGAAAAACGATCCTCTAGACTTAGAACAAATCGATCAAGCCATCTTAGCTCTTTACAACCAGGGCTACTTTGAAGATGTTTATGCCACCTTTAAAAACGGTGATTTAGTCTTCCACTTCAAAGAAAAGCCCCGCATTGCCGGCGTGGAGATCAAGGGCTATGGCACAGAGAAAGAGAAAGAAAATCTCTACACCCAAATGGGGATCAAAAAGGGAGATACCTATGATGAGAACAAGTTAGACAACGCCAAGTATATTTTAAAAGCCGCGCTAGAACAGCAGGGCTTTTATGGGAGTGTGGTTGAGACGCAAACAGAGAGCTTAGCCAATGGGGGGGCTTACCGCATTGTCTTCCATGTCAACCGGGGTAACCACATTTACATCACCAAGTCTAATTATGAGGGGCGCGAGCAACTTAAGCCTAGGGTTGTGGAGAGCTTGAGCGCGAACAAGCAGCGCGATTTTATGGGCTGGATGTGGGGGTTGAACTCCGGGAAATTGCACCTTAACGAGCTAGAATACGACTCCATGCGTATCCAAGATGTCTATTTACGCCATGGTTTCTTGGATGTGAATGTGTCTGCACCTTTTTTGAACACCAATTTTGCTACCCACAAAGCTAAGCTTTACTATAAGGTCAAAGAGGGGATTCAATACCGCGTTTCTGGCATCGAGATTCAAATTAGTAAACCGGTGATTTCCATCCCCAAACTCCTCAAGGGGCTTAAAATCAAAAAGGGCATGGTGTTTAATATTGAAAACATGCGCGCAGATGCCCAAACACTCAAGCGCGAGGTCGCCGACAAGGGTTATGCCTTTGCGGTGGTTAAACCTGACTTGGATAAAGACGAACAACATGGCAAGGTCAAGGTGATTTACCGCATTGAAACCGGGGATATGGTTTATATCAATGACATCATTATCTCAGGCAACCAGCGCACCAGCGATAGGGTGATTCGCCGTGAGGTGTGGCTCAACCCCAAAGAGCGTTATAGCCTGACAAAAGTCGCCAACTCTGAAAACGCCTTGCGCCGTTTGGGCTTTTTCTCTAAGGTCAAGATTGAGGAAAGACGGGTCAATAGCCAATTGATGGACTTGTTAGTCAATGTTGAAGAGGGGCGCACGGGGCAGTTGCAATTTGGCTTGGGTTATGGGAGCTATGGGGGGCTCATGCTCAATGGGAGCGTGAGTGAGAAAAACCTCTTTGGGACAGGGCAGAGCATGAGCTTGTATGCTAATGTCTCTACAGGGGGCGGGAATCGCAACTACGGCATTAGAGGGAGCGGGCGCATGTTCTCTGGAAACTTGACGCTTCGAAACCCTAGAATTTTTGACAGCCGTTATAGCTCCTCGATTAGTCTCTTTGCTGAATACATCATCAATTACAACTATATCCAGCAAGGTGGGGGTTTTAGTGCCTCTGTAGGGCGCATGATCACCAACACCTTTAGCATGAACTTGGGCTATAACTACAGCATCAACAAGATCATCGGCTTTTCTAGCCCCCTTTATGAAATGTTTTATAGCAGCAAGGACACCATTATCCGCTACCCCAATGGGCAACCAGCCCTTGGACCCAATGGGCAGCCCTTGCGTGGCTTATGGGATCGCGATTACCACACCCCCACCACCAGTTCTTTCACCTTGAGCACCAATTTTGACAACACGGACGACTATTACTTCCCCAAAAATGGCTTCACCTTTGCCAATTACACCACAATGGCTGGCTTGCCCTCCTCAAATACGCTCAATTCGTGGAATGGTTTGGGCGGGAATGTGCGTAACGCCAAGATTTATGGCAAATTTGCCGCCTACCACCACCTGCAAAAATACATTTTGATCGACTTGATCGCGCGTTTCAAAACCCAAGGGGGCTATATCTTCCGCTACAACACAGAGGATTATCTCCCTCTTAACTCCGTGTTCTACTTAGGGGGCGTTACCACGGTGAGGGGCTTTAGAAACCGCTCGATCACGCCCAGAAATGCAGAGGGCATGTGGGTTGGGGGCGATGGGATCTACACCGGCTCTGTGGAGCTTAGTTATGGCTTACTCAAAGCGGCTAAAATGCGTGTGGCATGGTTTTTTGACTGGGGCTTTTTGACCTTTAAAACCGCTAGCAAAATGGGAGGCTTTTGGCACAACGCTTTGACCACTAGCGATGTGAGTTTTAAAGATTATGGCGTGATCGGGGCGGGCTATGAACATGGCACTTGGCGCGCCTCCACCGGGATTCAAATCGAGTGGATTTCGCCCATGGGTCCCTTGGTGCTCATCTTCCCCATCGCCTTTTTCAACGACTGGAGTAGCAAGAAGGGCTTGTATTTCAACACAGACATGGGCGATCTCACCCAACGCTTTGAGTTTTCTATGGGCACGCGTTTTTAAAGGAGAGGCATGCAACGCTTAGACAGGGCTACGATCTTGGAGTGGATGTTACACAAACCCCTAAAGGAGCTAGGAGCTTTAGCTTTGGCTAAAAAACAAGCCCTGCACCCGGATAACACCACGACCTTTATTGTGGATCGCAATATCAATTACACCAATATTTGCTTTGTGGATTGCAAGTTTTGCGCTTTCAAGCGCACCCTCAAAGACAAGGACGCTTATATTTTGGACTTTGAGAGCATCGATGCCAAGATCGAGGAGCTCTTAGCCATTGGAGGCACACAGATTTTATTTCAGGGCGGGGTGCATCCCCAACTCAAAATTGATTACTATGAAAGCTTAGTTTCTCACATCGCTAAAAAATTCCCCACTATCACCATTCATGGTTTTTCAGCCGTAGAGATTGACTATATCGCCAAAATCTCACGGCTCTCTTTAGTGGAGGTTTTAGAACGCCTCAAAGCCGCCGGTCTTAGCTCCATCCCGGGGGCGGGTGCGGAGATTTTAAGCGACCGGGTGCGCAAGGTGATCGCGCCCAAGAAACTTAGCGCAGATGCTTGGATCGAAGTGCATAGGCAGGCGCACAAATGCGGGATCAAGAGCACGGCAACCATGATGTTTGGGAGTGTAGACACCCCTGAAGATGTGGTCGAGCACTTGCAGAGGGTGCGCGACTTGCAAGATGAAACCGGAGGGTTTCGCGCCTTTATTTTGTGGAGTTTTCAGCCCAATTTCACCCCTTTGCAACAAGAAAGACCGGAGATTAAAAAAGCAAGTAGCAATCGTTATTTACGCTTGTTAGCTTGTAGCCGTCTATTTTTGGATAATATTAAAAATATCCAAAGTTCATGGGTTACACAAGGAGCGATGATCGGGCAGTTGGCTTTGCTCTTTGGGGCAAATGATCTAGGGAGTGTGATGATGGAGGAGAATGTCGTCAAGGCAGCGGGCACGAGTTTTTGCATGAGCCAAGAGGAGATGATCGCCTTGGTGGGCGATTTGGGTGGGCGCGCTGCCAAGCGTAACACTGCCTATGAAATTTTAGAAAGGTATTGATGGGCGCGAAAGTCAAAGGCGTGCGTTACGCACTGTTGCTAGCCATTGTGGTGTTAGCTTTAATCATGATAGGAGCATGGATGGAACAAACAAAACAAACTCAGGAACAAAGTGCGCACAGAGTCATCAAGCGCGATCAAACCGGAGAGGGCATTAAGTATTTTAGCATCAAGGGGATTAAAATCCCGGTGATCTATGAGGAAAACCACTTACTGCCCATGGGGACGATCCGCTTGATGTTTATTGGGGGGGGGAATTTGAGCGATAAGGACAAATACGGTTTATCTAAACTCAGCGCAGAGATGTTAAACGAGGGCACAAAAGAGCTAGGCAGTGTCAAGTTTGCCGAACAATTAGAACAGCTGGCGATCACTCTAGACACCGATATTAGATTGGAGTCTTTGCACATCGATCTAGGTTTTCTCAAAGAATACCAACAAAAGGCGATCGGGTATCTGCACGATCTACTCCTCTCGCCCAACCTTACTCCCAGTGCCCTAGAGAAGGTGCAAAAGAATATGGTCGCCAACGCGCTCACCAAGATGAGCAATTTTGACTACATCGCCCAGCTTGAGCTCAACAAACTCCTCTTTGCTAACACTCCCCTAGCCCACCCGGCTGTGGGCACACCCAAGAGTATCCAAAGCATTTCACTAGAGGATGTCAAAAAACGCCTTGAGGACGCGCTAGACATTGAGCGACTCATCATTGTGATGGGGGGGGATTTGGACACGAACAAAACCCTAGAACAACTCAAGCCCCTGCTAGAGGCTTTGCCCTCCAATAAGCCCTTTTTCACCCCCCACTTTGGCACCGCCCAAAAAGCCCAAGAAAAGATCATCTACAAGGACACCCAACAAGCCTATATTTACTTTGGATCGCCCTTTTACATGAAAGATTTAGAAAAAGAATTGCCCTTAGCCAAAGTGATGGGCTTTGTGTTGGGTTCTAGTGGCTTTGGCTCGCGTTTGATGGACACTATCCGCGTTAAAGAGGGCTTGGCTTATAGTGCTTACATGCGCGTGCAACTCTCACGCATTATTAATTGCACAACCGGGTATTTGCAAACCAAGCTAGAAAACCAAGATAAGAGTATCGCACTGGTTAAAAAGGTGGTGAAAGAGTTCATAGACAAGGGTATGACCCAAGAGGAGTTGGAGGGGGCTAAGAAATTCTTGCTAGGTTCTGAACCCTTAGCCAATGAAACTCTAGGCAAACGCCTGAACACCAAATTCCACAATTTCTACTTAGGTTTGCCTCTCAACTACGATAAGATCATGTTAGAGCGCATTAAAAACTTAAAGCTAGAGGAGATCAACGCCTATATCAAATCCCACCCAGAGGTGGCGGATTTGAGTTTTAGCATTTTGACGATGGATCCCAAAATCCAAGCCCAAAAAGCAGCCCGTAAGGAGAAAATGGCTCCCGTAGAGCCTAAGTAGCGAGCACTCATTACGATGGGGACTTTTCTTCTTTGCTTGCTGGGGCTTTTGATCTTAGGGGGGCTTGTGGGCGTGTTTCCGGTGCTTTTTGATCTGCTAATCGAATCGGGAGTCTTTTTGATCGTTGCGCTTGCAATCGGGCTTGCGCTTGTGATTGTTGTGGTAGTGCTGCTCTTTTTTGCCCATGCGGTGGTTATTTTATTGGGGTTAGCTCTAGTGATCGCGCTGGTAGCCATTATCTTAAGAATATTTGGCATTAAGTTTAAAGGATTTTGATGTTTGAAACCATAATCGGACTAGAAGTGCATACCCAACTCAACACCCAGACCAAGATTTTTTGTTCTTGCTCCACCAGCTTTAAAGACGCTCCCAATAGCCACACCTGCCCGGTGTGTTTAGGCTTGCCCGGGGCTCTGCCCGTGCTCAATGAAGCGGCTTTAAAAAAGGCGATCGCCTTTGGGATGGCGATTGATGCCACCATTAATCAAGACTCCATCTTTGCGCGCAAGAATTACTTTTACCCCGACTTACCCAAAGCTTACCAAATCTCCCAGTTTGAAATCCCCATTGTGAGCGCGGGGTATTTGGATATTGACACAGAGAGCGGGCTAAAACGCATTGGCATTGAGCGCGCCCACCTAGAAGAGGACGCAGGGAAGAATATCCATGAAGGAGAGTTTTCTAAGGTGGATTTGAATCGCGCAGGCACACCTTTACTAGAGATTGTCAGCCGCCCGGATTTGCGCAGCGCACAAGAAGCCATTAGCTATCTGAAAAAACTCCACGCGCTTGTGCGCTTTTTGGGCATTTCTGATGCCAATATGCAAGAGGGCAATTTTCGCTGTGATGCTAATGTCTCCATCCGCCCCAAAGGGGAGAGCAAACTCTACACACGCGTAGAAATTAAAAATCTCAATAGCTTTAGATTCATCCAAAAAGCCATTGAATATGAGGTTGAACGCCAAAGCGAAGCCTTTGAGCGGGGCACTTATGCTAGCGAAGTGGTGCAAGAAACTAGGCTTTTTGACACCACTAAGGGGATCACCCAATCCATGCGCGATAAGGAGGGCTCAGCAGATTATCGCTACTTTCCCGATCCCGATCTTAGACGCGTGCATATCCCCAAAGCTTTTTTAGAGCAGGTGATCCCCGAATTGCCCGATGCCAAAAAAGCGCGCTACATAGAGCTAGGAGTCAAACCTGAAGACGCGTCTATGTTGGTGAGCGATGTTGCCATTGCAGAGTATTTTGAAGAGATGATGGGCATGGGAGCAAGTGTAAAGGCGAGCGTGTCTTGGCTATGTGTAGAATTATTAGGGCGTTTGGAGGGCGCAGAGTTAGAATCTTGCAAAGTGGGCGCGCAAACTCTAGGCACTTTAGTGCAACGCATCGATAGCAAAAAAATCTCAGGCAAGGCAGGCAAAGAGATTTTAGACGCGCTTTTAAGCCAAAGCGCAAGCCAGCCTAGTGATGTAGATACCCTCATTGAAAAACTGGGCTTAGCCCAAGTGCAGGACACACAAGAGTTATCGCGCGCCATTGAAACTGTGCTAGCCCAGCACCCTGATAAAGTCGCTGAATATAAGGGGGGTAAAACTAAACTCTTGGGCTTTTTTGTAGGGCAGATTTTAAAAAACATGAAAGGTGCGGATCCTAGCGCGCTCAACGCGCTTTTAAAAGAGAAGTTAGAGGGGTAATTGTGTGGGGGGGTAAGCCGCCTTTGTGGTGTCAATTTTGCGTTTTTTGTTGCTCTAAAAGGTGCTTGTAATGCGTGTAGTGTTTCTCGTCTTTTAGGGCTTTGTAGGCGTTGGCGAGATTTTCTAACAAAATGCTCGTGTAGCTGGCTTGCTCTTTGATCGCTAGGCTTTGTTTGTAAAATTTAATGGCTTCTTGGTAGCGTTTCTCTTTATAGGCGCATTGTCCCGCCATATAAGAGCTAAAGGCGGGGCGGTATTTGATTTGGGCGAGCCACTCAAAACGCTCTAGGGCTTGTTTGTAGTCTTGCCGTGTGAAAAGATCCATGGCATCGTGGAAGGCTTGGGCGCGTTGGTTGTAATCTTTGGTGAAAACATGGCGTGTGCTTTGGTTCTCTGTATATTGTTTTGCAGAGCAATAAGCAATGCCAATAATGATTGCCAGCCCTACAAGGATCAGCATCAACCATCCCAAACAGCCCATAGATTTTTTAGTGTTAGGTGTTTCGACTCTAGGTGTTTCTGTCCTAATCAAAACCCCATAAGGGTTGAATACACTGATTTTATCCTCTTGTCTAATACGCACTTCATCGTTTGTGAAACTCAAATATGCTCCGGGTTTGCTAAAGAGTTCATGATCCTCCTCATCATAAACACTGACTTCCGTATCGTTATACCTCACACGACCGATTGTTAAAACAAAATTAGGGTCTAGAACATAGCCATAAGGGTCAAGCTTGCATATTTTATTCCCCCGCCTAATCAGGGCATAATCATCCACAAAGAAAATACACTCTCCGGATTTTTTAAAAAGCTCCTCATCATTTTCATCGTAGGCAAGTACTTTTGTACCCTTTTGTTCTACACGGCTAATTTTCATAGTTTCCCCCTAAGCCTCTTTAGGCATTTTCCCCAAAATCTCTAATTCTATGTAATGTTGCAAAGCCGCCTTGTCTAGCACGCCATCAAAGGCTTTTAATTTGGTCTGTTCGCTCATGTTTGCCTTGATCGCTTCATGGTAGAGAGTCAAGGCGTTTAGAAAGTCTTTAAAATCGGGGCTGTTTTGGGACAATTCGCCCAGCATGGCGTGGTCTAAATTCTCTTTAGATTTGGCGTTTAACAAGACTTGGCTTTTTGGGATGTCTGGCACATTTAACAGCACAACTCCAATGCCAAAGCTCGCGTGCAAGCGTTTTAACAACTCCATTAAGTCGTTGTCGGCTGTGTTAATTTTCTCTGCCACTAAGTAGCCCTCGTGTGCCCATGAGCTGTTGCTAATGGCTTGAAAATAGTATTCCCTACAAGTGCCTAAAGTGATTTCTTTTTTAAGCTCAAAAGAAAAGAGTTTTAAAGGCAGGCTAGAAAAATGCTCCACAAATTTACGCAAGGTGGGCTCGAAGTTTTGGTAGGCAAAGCTCGCCCCTACCATGTCCGGATACAGCCAAGAGTTCTTGCCCTTTGTGCCTTTTAGGGCTTTTTCGTGGTAAATGGTCTTGGTGTGTGCGGCCCATTTGTGGTGGGCAAAGTGGGCCACTAGGGGGTGTAATAGGCGTTCGTGATGCGTCTCTGGTTTTTGGGGCTCTTGGGGGTTTTGGAAAGTGGCATACTCTTTAAGGGCGATGCTTATGGGCCATCAGAGACTTTCACAAAGGGCAAATCCTTCTCATTTTTTAGGGCAAGCCAAACGGGGTAATACGCCTTTTCTTTAGCCATGCTAAACATTTGGCTAATCTTGCCCGCCTCTTTGAGTTCTTGGGCTTTGTTGTAAAGCTCATAGATGGACACGGGGGCTTTTGCCTCTTTGAGCACGGCTAGGACAATCTCTAGGTAGTCTTTTTTCATCCCTTGCCCCCCTTTGTTACTCGCTTAAAGCTGTGCAGGCTTGCTCATAGCCTGCATCGCACGCTTGTTTGTAGTAGGTTTGGGCTTGGTTTTTATCCACTAGCACGCCTAAGCCCTTGGCATAAATGGCCGCTAAATTCCAATAAGCCCTACCAGCTACCCCCGTATCTGTTGCCTTGACTCCATCTTCAAGATACTTTAAAGCCTTGTCATAGTCTTTAGCCACGCCCTCGCCCTTAAGATACATCTCCCCTAAATAAGCACAGGCATTAGCATCGCCCCCATTGGCCGCCTTTTGGAAGTACTCAAGGGCTTTAGCCAAGTCTTTAGCCCCCCCATCGCCTTTAAAATACATTAAGCCTAAATGATAATACCCCTCAAGCTCCCCTCCATCGCCAGCCTTTTGGAAGTATTCTTTGGCTTTGGCTAGGTCTTTGGGGACACCTTGGGCATTGGCATACATTTCACCCACGGCATTAAGAGCGATGGGCAAGCCCTTATCAGCCGCTTCTTTGTAGTATTCTCTGGCTTTGGCTAAATTTTTAGGCACGCCAAGACCCTTAGCATAAAGCTCCCCTGCCTCATAAGCCCCTAGGGCACTCCCTTTTTGGGCTGCCTCTTTAAAGTACTCCATCGCTTTAGCAGGGTCTTTAGCCACACCCCCTCCTCCCCACGAACCTCCCGGACCAAGTAAATACATTTGCCCTAAATTCACAAGAGCCTCCACGCTCCCCTTTTCTATGGCAATTTTAAAGTACTCTATGGCTTGTTTATAGCTTTGCCCTACGCCATTGGGTCCGCCAAGATACAAGATCCCCATATAGCGATACGCTTCCACACTGCCCGCTTTAGCGGCATTTTCAAATAGCTCTAAGATGTCTAGCCGAGAATGAAAACCCATTGGACTATGCGGATCACGCCAATCATTTTTGATCATGTTTTGATAGGCTTGGATGGCGTATTTAAAAAGTGCGTCTGCGCTCCTTTCTCTAGGCGGCTCAACTCCAAATGGCGACATGCTTGCTCGTGTGCGTGCTATTTGTTGTTGTCGTTTAGCCTCCTCAGCCTTTCTAGCCTGTTGCTTTTTTTGTCATAGGCTTCTAACCCCGTTTCTTGGGGTTTTGCACTCCCCAATAACCCTCCCAAACACCCACTAAGCATGGGGGCTAACAAACACCCACTAAGGATTAAAGAACAAGATTTAGAGAATTTCATAAAAGCCCCCCTAGAGCAAGGGCTAAAGAAGCAAGAGAGTTAGAGAGAGTTACCCCCCCCCCCCGCACGGAGTGCACAAGGCTAGACATGGTGATCCTTTTTATAGAAATGAAACGTTAGGAGGGTAAAAATAAAGAAATGCTTAAGGGGCGCATAACTAGCCTCTTGATGGGGGGCTTGAAAGCCCTGTGCGCGGAATCTAGCCCAAATTATTAAGATTGGAGCGTGCTATAATCCATGCCAAATATCAATGCAAGGATTTTAATGATTCGTTTAATTAGCCTGCTTCTACTCATCAGCCCCCTATGGGCTATAAACCCTAGTTTAATCCAGCAAATGCAACAAGCCCACGCCTTGATGGTTAAAATCTACTACCAAGCCTTCAAAGAGCGTTGCGATCGCATAGATAATGACATGGTCTATTCGCTTGCCATGCAAAGGGAGGCACCAGCCCTTGTCAAGAACCTAAAAACCTTTGTTGATCACATTCCGCTTTTACAAGCCTTGCAACCCAAAACCCCCAAGCAAGCCCAAATGATCCAAGCACTCAAAGCCCTTGAGATGTTTAACCTCGCTACCCTTTTGCACGACTATATCCCTGATGTTGAATGTAGAGATGATTCTCCCGAGCGTGTTAAGCCCTTTAATGCCCAAAAGAGCACATTAGAATTTTTAAAGGGCATAGAATTGATCTACACCCCCTTGTTAAGGGCTTATCATCAGGGTTTAGACATCACAGATTATTTACAAACATTGCAAGCCAAGTTTGACACGTCATATCTTGATAATTATTTGTTTCACATGGGAACTCAAGAAGATATTTTAAACATGACTAAAGGCGCGGAGAACTATTTTAAAGATTTTAAATACATCAATGCGCAATACGCTCTCATTAATAGCCACTATAACGGCTTTAGTTTTGATATAGATTCTGACCCCGAAAATTTTTTACAAACCCAGATCATCAGTTCTATGGGTGCCGATGTGCAACAAGATTTACAATTATGGGCAACTTATTACGATGCGCGCGCCCTTGCTTTCTTGGGGGATTATAAAAATCAATACGCTTCCAACATGGAAGATTATTGGCATGTTATTAGCAATGTGCACGAAATAAAAAACCCTTCTGGTGTTCCTTTATTTTTTGTAGTGCGTGGCCTTGATGTCTATAAGGTTGCCAAGGCAATAAATGGCATGAAAACAGCGATGCAAATGATTCTCCCTAAATACCCCACCCCCTGCTTGCAACCACAATATTTAAACAAAGAGGCTAAGGCACTCTGCTTGCAAATCTTCCAACAACGCACCTACAACCCCCAACCCTTGCAAAAATACCTAAAGTCTTTGCGTTTGATCTCCATTGACAACGCCCCCTGTGTGTATCTTAACTCCCAAGACAAGTTACAGGCGTTTAAGTCTGATAATGCGTTATGCTTGGCGTTGCAAAAGCACTTAGCAAAGGAATAAAATGATCCGCCTGCTTATCCCAATGGTTGCATAAAGATTTTTTTACAACTCACCACCAACCTAACGCCCTATTAATTAGTAAGGTTATGGGTATGGCAGGGACTGTAAGCAATAGCATGGGTTTCAATGGAATCTTATCGGGGCGGGATATTTTAAAGAAATCGAATGGGACGCTGAACACCCACACCATTCCAAATAAAATCAGCATGTGCTCCCACCACAACCAATGGCGTATCTCAGAAAAGTGCTTTACAAACGACCCGGTCACACTCAATCCCACGACAAACCAAAGAGCAAAGAGATACTGCTTGGTTTTCGCGCTCATGCTAGCTCCTTTTATAGTAGTATAAACCTCCCCTCCCATTCTACTATAAAACAGCTAAAAATAATCTTAAGAATAAAAATTATTATCTCAACGCCAAGCTATCTTGCGCTCTTGCAAGGTTTGCAAGTAAAGCGCATGGTTTTTCTCTAAATAGGCGCGATCGTTTTCTTTATGGTGAATGTGGTAAGCTAGCGCACAAAAGCGCAGGCGTTTCATCACCCCACCATTAAAGAGAAAACGCGCCACAAATTCGCTATCCTCCCTACCCCAGCCTACAAAATTTTCATTAAACCCCTCAATGGCTAAAAAATCCGCCTTGCTAAAACTCATGTTCGCGCTCCTGACCCCCTTGAGCAAAACATTAGTTTTACAAGTGCGCACACTGGGGAGATAAAAGAGTTTGGCTAGGCTTAAGCGGCGGTGGTTTTTATAGCTTCTTTTATGCATGGCTAGGCTATGATCATGGCGATCTAGCATTATTTGGCTTTCTACAGGGTTTAAGATCACGCGCCCCCCTTGTAGTAAAGTTTTAGGGCGCGCAAAGTAGAGGTGATCATAAATAAAATAGGGGTGCAAGATCATATCGGTGTCAATGATGACAATGTAGTCCCCCCTAGCGCGCGTGATAGCGTTGTTGCGACTCTTGGCGGCGCGAAATCCTAAATCTTCCTGCCATACATGGGTCAAGGGCAAAGCTTGGGCTTGGAATTTAGACTGATAGTTTTCTAATAATGCACGGGTTTTAGGCGTGCTTCCATCATCGGCGATCAGCACTTCATCAGGCTTGAAAACAAGCTGGAGAATCGAATCTAACACCAGTGCTAAACGGGCTTCTTGGTTGTAAGTGGTGATCACTAAGGAGATGGTATTAAAATGGGGGCGCACAAAGGGCAAGGACATGGGCGCTCTTTTTGGTAATTATAAGTAAATAAAGGCTACAATAGCCTGAATTTTTTAGCAAGGTTGTGGATGAATCAAGAGTTGGAATCTTTGGACGAGTCTGAAGTGTTCAAGCAATATATGGATACTATGGGCAAGGAGGATGAGGTAGAACAAAGGGGCATGGTTAAAGAGGGCGTGGTCGTTTCCATCAATGAAGTGGAGAATTACGCGATGGTGAGCGTGGGGGGCAAAACTGAGGGGCGACTCAGTCTAGAGGAGATCAAGGACGCGCAGGGGAATTTGCTCTTTGGTGTGGATAGCCCCATTCGGGTGTATGTTTCCCAACGCGGGGAGCGCCCCAGTGTGTCGTATAAACGCGCCCTTGTCTATGACAAGGTGCAAGCTAAGATCGCCCAGCTTGGAGAGCATTACAAAGACAAGGTTGTGGAGGGGAAGATCGTGCGTGAGAACAAGGGGGGGTATGTCCTTGCGGATAAAGAGGGGGCGGAGTATTTTCTCTCCAAATCCCAGTCTTCTTTACGGCGCGATGGCAAGCACATCGGCAAACACATTAAAGTGTGTATCACTTCTATAGACCCAGAGGCGGGCTCTATCAATGTTTCTAGAAAGCGTTTTTTTGATGTGCATGACAAGCAACAGCACGAGGGCGCAAAAGCCTTGATGGCTTCCCAAGAAGCCCATAAAGGTATTGTCAAAAGCATTACGGGATTTGGGGTGTTTGTGGAGGTCAATGGGGTAGAAGGCTTGGTGCATTACAGCGAGATCACGCACCGCGGATCGGCTAATCCAGCAAAGCATTTCAAGGAAGGCGATGAGGTGCAGGTGAAGGCGATCGCTTATGATGAGGAGAGAAAACGCCTATCTCTCTCTATTAAAGCTACAATGGAGGACCCATGGGAGGAGATCCAAAGCAAATTAAAAGTGGGCTATGCCATCAAGGTTGTGGTGAGCAGCATTGAGAGTTACGGGGTGTTTGTGGATATTGGCAATGACATCGAGGGCTTTTTACATATCTCAGAAATCTCTTGGAACAAAGATGTCAAGCACCCCCAAGATTATTTGGAATTGGATCAAGAAATTGATGTCAAAATCATCGAAATAGACAGCAAAAACCGCCGTTTGCGTGTCTCTCTCAAACAGCTTTCCGACAAGCCCTTTAACGAATTTGTTTCCAAGCACAGAATCGGGGATGTTGTGGAAGGCAAGGTAGTGAGCCTCACGGATTTTGGGGCGTTTATCAATTTGGGGGGTGTGGATGGACTCTTGCACAATAAAGATGCCTTTTGGGAAGCCGATCAAAAATGCAAGGATCATTTCAAACTAGGCGATGTGGTGCAAACTAAGATCGCGCGTATCAACAGGGAAGAGGAGAAAATCTCTTTGGATATGAAGTTTAAGCAACCCTCTCCCATCGAGGCTTTTGCCCAGAAACATAAGATCAACGACACCATCCAAGGTAGCGTGGTGAGTGTTAAAGATTTTGGGGTCTTTGTGCGCGTGGACAATATCGATGTCTTGATCAAGACCGAGGATTTAGCTCCCCTTAAAAAAGAAGAGATCACCATGGGTCAGGAGATCACCAGCGTGCTGGTTTCTTTGGATAAAACCGCCCACAAGGCGCGCGCCTCCGTGCGCCGTTTGGAACACAAAAGGGAACGCGAGCAATTACAAGCTTTCAACGCCAAGAGAGACAAGATCACCTTGGGAGATAAACTTGCTGGCAAATTCTGATCTCTTTGATGAAGAAAAAGCGTTTTAGGTTAGTTGTCTCTTTGGGGGTTATGGGGCTAGCGGCTTTCGTGGCACTGGATTTAGGCTATCAGTTTTATCTCAGCCATATCAAACCCCCGCCCCCTCCCCACCCTCCCAAGGGCGTTTTAGATTCGCTAACCTCCCCTGCGCAACCCCGCCCACCAGAAAAACTCACCCACAATCCCCCAGAGTTCAAGGATTTTGATTACCCCATTTTGGAGCGCCAAATCACCCTAGAGTTTCGCGAACACAAGCAGGCACAAAAATTATTTGTGCGTAACTTGGATTCGTATAAATTCTTTTGCCTGCATGAAATTTTAAAAGAAAAGCGCATTGATTTTGCTACGGACAAAAAGGGG
Organism: Helicobacter sp. L8; assembly: GCF_003660355.1. Classification (NCBI taxonomy): domain Bacteria; kingdom Pseudomonadati; phylum Campylobacterota; class Epsilonproteobacteria; order Campylobacterales; family Helicobacteraceae; genus Helicobacter; species Helicobacter sp. L8. The sequence continues at coordinate 13,162 of NZ_QXQR01000008.1, read as the reverse complement.
CGCACGACAACCTTAATCATCTATCTCCCCAACTCTCCCCTGCGCCAAGCCTTTTTAGACGATCTGCGCTACTACCAAATCCCCTACCAACTCAATTAAGGAAGAGTATGTCCCAAGTTGTTATCTGTGATCCCATCCACCATGCCGGCCTTGCTTTGCTCAATGCGCAAACTAATTTAGAGATTCTAGATCACTCCAACACCCCTAAAGATGCCCTGCCCTCCGCGCTTAAAAACGCCCACGCGCTCATTACACGGAGCATGACCCCCATTGATGCGCCCATGCTCGAACACGCCCATCAGCTCAGGGCTATTGTGCGCGCGGGGGTGGGTGTGGATAATGTCAATATCAATCTGTGTTCTAAAAAGGGCATTGTGGTGATGAATGTCCCCACAGCTAACACCATCGCAGCCGTAGAACTCACCATGGCGCACTTGCTCAACGCCGTGCGCCGCTTCCCTAGCGCGAACACGCAACTCAAATCTGAGAGGCTTTGGAAGCGCGAAGATTGGTATGGCACAGAACTCAAGGGCAAGAAGTTAGGCATCATCGGTTTTGGGAATATCGGTTCGCGCGTGGGAGTGCGCGCGCGCGCCTTTGGTATGGAGGTGATCGCTTACGATCCCTATATCCACAAATCCAAAGCCACAGACTTAGGGGTGCACTACACCACAGATTTTAACGAGATTTTAGCCTGTGATTGTATCACCATCCACACCCCTAAAAATAAAGAAACGATCAATATCATCGACGCGCCTCAGATCGCTAAAATGAAAGAGGGGGTGATTCTCATCAACTGCGCGCGCGGGGGGCTTTACAACGAAGAAGTGCTCTTGGAAGCGTTGCGTTCTAAAAAAGTGCGTTGGTTGGGGCTAGATGTCTTTAGCAAAGAACCTAGCACAGCCAACCCTTTATTGGATTTAGAGAATGTCTATGCCACTCCGCATATCGGGGCTAACACTTTGGAATCCCAAGAACAAATCGCCCTAGAAGCGGCTAAGGCGGTGATTCAAGCCTTAAAAGGGAGTGCTTACCCCAATGCGCTTAATCTCTCTATTAAAACCCCCATGCCCGCACATGCCAAGGCGTATTTACAACTCACCCAAAAACTAGGCTTTTTCTCCGCACAGATCAATAAAGATGCGATTGGCGCGCTCGAGCTCATTGTCGCTGGACCTGTGCGCGAATACGCCGATTCTTTACTCACTTTCGCCCTTTTAGGACTGCTCAAACCCACCCTAGGCGATCAAATCAATGAAGTCAACGCGCGCTTTGTCGCTCAGGAACGCCAAATTGCCATTAGCACACGCACTTTAGACAACGCCACCCCCTACACTAACGCAATCACCCTCCAGCTCACCACCCGCACGCAAAGCACCCAAGTGAGTGGGACGATCTTTGCGGACGACTTGCTCAAGATCACTAACATAAACGGCTTTGAAATGGACATTAAACCCCAGGGCAACATGATTTTATTTAAAAATACCGATGTGCCCGGGGTGGTGGGTAATGTGGGGCAGACTTTAGGCAAGCATGGGATCAATATCGCAGATTTCAGATTGGGGCGCAATGACAAACAAGAAGCCTTAGCGGTGATCTTAGTGGACGCGCCCATTAGTGCGGATATTTTGCACGCGCTCCAGCAAATCCCCCATTGCTTGCACGCCTGCTTGGTTTGTATTTAACGCGTGCGCGCATTTTTAGCTCAATTAGAGAGCTTAGGGGAATTACAGACCCTAGATACTCCCCTAGACATTTATTTAGAAATCCCCCATTTAGCTTATTTAGAAGCTAAAAAACCCCAAGGGGGCAAAGCCCTCTTATGCACGAAGCCCATTGATGGCAGAAATAACAAATCTTTCAGTATACCCGTCTTAACCAATCTCTTTGGCTCTTCTAGGCGCATGGAGCTCCTCTTGGGCAAGCCCATTAGCGCATGTTGTGCCCAACTAGAGGCTTTGCTCAATATGCAAAAACCCAAGAACTTGAGAGAAATTTGGCACGCGCTCAAAACCCTAACAACTCTTTATCACATTTCCCCAAAAATCTCTAACAAACCTACCGATCACATCAACTATACCGGCGATCAAGTCAACCTCTATGATCTACCCATCCTCACCACTTGGGAAAAAGACGCCGCCCCCTTTATCACAATGGGGCAGATCTACACCCAAAGTTTAGACGGGGCATATAAAAATTTAGGGCTGTATCGTCTACAAGTCTATGACAAGAATCATCTAGGCTTGCACTGGCAAATCCACAAAGATGGCAACCACTTTTTCCACGCCTACAAACAAGCGGGGCGTAAAATGCCTGTAAGTGTTGTCATCGGAGGCGATCCGCTCTACACTTGGTGTGGGCAAGCACCCCTGCCCTATGGCATGTTTGAACTCTGGCTCTATGGTTTGCTAAGAGGTAAGCGCGCTTTTCTTATGCGCTCGCACACCAACCCAATTTGTGTGCCCCGTGATGGGGATATTATCCTTGAGGGCTGGGTGGACCCTAAGCAGATGCGCCTAGAGGGTCCCTTTGGAGATCACACGGGCTTTTACACCCCCCAAGAACCCTACCCACTCCTAGAAGTGAGCGCGTTGCGAATCAAGCCCAACCCCATTTATTTAGCCTGCGTGGTGGGTAAACCTCCCTTAGAAGACAAATACATGGGCTATTTGACCGAACGGCTTTTTTTGCCCTTGATTCAAAAAAGCACCTATGGGCTCTTAGATTATCACATGCCTGAAAATGGGGTGTTTCACAATCTCATTTTAGCCCAGATTGCACCCAGTTACCCCGGACACGCCAGTCAGATCATGCACCACTTTTGGGGCACGGGGCAGATGAGTTTTGTCAAGCATGCTATTTTTGTAGGTCCTAATGCCCCTAGTTTGCAGGATTACCCGGCTATTTTTACCCATATTTTAAACCACTTTGACCCCTCTAGGCTCGTGGTAAGCGAGGGGGTGTGCGATGCGCTAGATCATGCCAGTCCTCACTTTGCCTTTGGGGGGAAACTGGGCATTGATGCGAGCATACCCAGCTCTAAAACCCCGCATCTCTTAGAAGATAGCGCGCTTTTAAAGCGCGTGCAAGCGGTGTTGCCCGAAGCCTTGATTCTAAGACAATATGGCACCCACACCGCCAACCCCCTTTGTGTGGTGGGGGTGCAAAAGAGGCGCCCCTTATTGAGCACGCTAGAAGGGCTTAAAGACCTGCAGAGTGCTCTAAGTATTATGATCTTTGTGGACGCGCATAAAAACGACCTCAACAACCCCTATATGTTACTTTGGCGCATCACCAATAATTTAGATGCCAAGCGCGATCTCAAAATAGAAGGGGGGCTGGTGTTCTTGGATGCCACAGACAAAAGCGCGCTAGAGGGGCATACTAGAGAATGGCCCCTAGAAACCGATTGCTCCCTAGAGGTTTTGCAAAAATTACACCGCTTAGGACTCATCCCCCCCCTAGACGATCCGCTTTACAAGCACTACCATATTTATAATTCCCCTAGCACTTAAAGGACACAGATGGATTTTGCCAAACGCTTAGATCAAATCATCAAGCGCATTGAAAAAGCCCGCTTGAGCTATAACCGCCACCATATTGTGCAGCTCATCGCCGTGTCTAAATACGCCACCGCTGAACAGGTGCGCGCGCTGTATGCCTGTGGACAACGCGCCTTTGGAGAAAACAAGGTGCAGGACTTGCAGGTAAAATCCAACGCGCTAGAGAGCTTGCCCCTAGAGTGGCACATGCTAGGCAATTTGCAACGCAATAAAATTAACAAACTCTTAGCCCTCAAACCCTTTTTATTCCACGCCCTAGACTCCCTAGAACTCGCCCAAGCTATAGAGGCGCGTAGCCATAGCACCCTCAACGCGCTTTTACAAGTCAATGTTTCTAAGGAGGGCACTAAAAGCGGGGTGATCCCAGAACAAGCCTTAGAAATATACACCCATATTAGCCAAACCTGCCCGCATATCTGCCTAAAGGGCATCATGGTTATTGCTCCTACTCCTCCTAGCACTCCAAATTTTAGTTACACCCAAGCCCTAGAGCGCGCTTTTGCTCAAGCCAAAGATATTTTTGACATACTACCCAATCCTAGTATTCTCTCTATGGGGATGAGTGCGGATTTTGAGTGCGCGATCGCTTACGGGGCGAATATGGTGCGCATTGGGCATGCGCTGTTTGCGGGTTAAGATTCCTAGATTATAATTTGCTATCTCATTATCAAGGATACACATGCCACACATGGGCACTTTGCAAACCACTAGACCTGAATTTGACAACCTACTCTCTACTATCGCGCGCTATGTGGTGGATTATGAAATCACTTCTGAATTAGCCTACCAAACAGCCAGACTATGCCTGATCGACTCGATTGGCTGTGCTCTGCTCTCCTTAAAGCACCCCGAGTGCACCAAATTACTAGGTCCTAGTGTTCCGGGCGCACAGCTACGCCCACTAGGGAGTAAAATCCCCGGGACCGCTTATCAGCTTGAGCCCATCCGCGCGGCATTTAATATCGGTTGCATGGTGCGCTGGCTAGATTTCAACGATACATGGCTAGCGGCTGAATGGGGACACCCCTCAGACAATCTAGGAGCGATTTGGGGCTTGGGGGATTATTTGAGTCGCGCTAAGCGCGCTAAAGGACAAAAACCCCTACAGGTCAAGCAAATTTTGAATGCCATGATCAAAGCCCATGAAATCCAAGGGGTTTTAGCCTTAGAGAATTGTTTTAATATTGAGGGCTTAGATCATGTCCTTTTGGTGCGCATCGCTAGCACAGCGGTGGGCGCAGGGTTGCTAGGGGGGAGTTTTGAAGAGGTGCGCAATGGGGTTTCTAACGCCTTTGTAGATGGAGGGAGTTTGCGCTGTTATCGCCACGCGCCCAATGCGGGTTCTAGGAAGTCATGGGCAGCTGGAGATGCGAGTAGTCGGGGAGTGGATTTAGCTCTCAAGGCACTCAGTGGAGAAATGGGCTACCCTTCGGCTTTAAGCGCGCACTACTGGGGTTATCAAGATGTCTTTATGAAAAACCAACAGGAAAAAGGCGATGTCTTGCACATCCCTCAAGAGTTTTCTAGCTATGTGATGGAAAATGTGCTCTTCAAACTCTCTTTTCCAGCGGAGTTCCATGCCCAAACCGCTGTAGAATGCGCGATCAAATTGCATCCAGAGCTCAAAGACAGAATAGAGGACATCGCCAAGATCGAGATCACCACTCAAGAATCCGGACACCGCATTATCAATAAAGAGGGAGAGCTACACAATTATGCCGATCGCGATCACTGCATCCAATACATGGTCGCTTACGCGCTCTTGCATGGGGATTTAAACGAACATTCTTATAGCGATGCTAGCGCAGCCGATCCGCGTATTGACGCACTAAGGGCTTTGAGCGAGGTTAAGGTAGACGATCGCTACACACGCGAATACCTAGACCCCACCAAGCGCTCTATTGCCAACGCCCTGCAGGTATTTTTCAAGGATGGCACAAAAACCCAAAAGCTAGAGATCCACTACCCCATCGGGCATAAATTCAGACGCGAAGAGGGCTTACCCTTGCTTTATGAAAAATTTAAACAGGCTTTAAGGGGTGTTTACGCCCCCAAACGCGCAAGCCAGATTGAAGAGATCGTCTTTCACGAGGAGGCGTTGTTGCAAATGGACTTTGACACCTTTAGCGATCTCTTTGCCTTTTAGGGGATTGCATGAGCGCAGGAAAAAAATTTAGAGAAGCCTTAGTGGAGAGCGCGCCCTTGCAAATTGTGGGCACGATCAACGCTTACCAAGCTCTGCAAGCCACCAAGGTGGGGCATAGGGCTTTGTATCTCTCAGGGGCGGGGGTGGCTAACGCGTCCTATGGCTTGCCAGATTTGGGGATCACGGGTTTGCAAGAGGTGTGCATGGATGTGCAGCGCATCTGTGCGATCTGTCCTACCCCCTTGATTGTGGATGCGGATACAGGCTTTGGGCATGCCCTCAATATTGCCAGAACGATCACCCAACTCATTAAAAGCGGGGCAGCGGGGGCGCACTTAGAAGATCAAGTGAGTGCCAAGCGCTGTGGACACCGCCCTAATAAAGCATGTGTGTCCACCCAAGAGATGTGCGATCGCTTGGGTGCAGCCCACCAAGCGCGATCTCTAGACCCGCATTTTTACTTGATCGCGCGCACGGACGCACGCGCCAAAGAAGGGCTAGAATCTGCTATCACACGCGCTCTAAGCTATGTGGGCGCAGGCGCAGATGCGATCTTTGCGGAAGCTTTGGAGAGTTTGGAGGAATACCGCGCTTTTGTGCAAGCCGTGCCAGTGCCCATTTTAGCCAATATCACCGAATTTGGACGCACCCCCTTATTTAGCCTTGAGGAGCTTAAAAGCGTGGGGGTGAAAATGGCACTCTATCCTTTGAGCGCCTTTAGGGCGATGAACAAAGCCGCCCTAGAAGTTTACCAAGACCTCAAAGACAAGGGCACACAGCGCGATCAAATTGCGCGCATGCAAACCAGGGAGGAACTCTATGAGATGTTGGACTACTATAGCTACGAAGCCCAAATGGACGCGCTTTTAGCCAAAGACTAGGGTTTGAAGATGAGGTTGTAACTTGCGGCTATTTTGTGGCTGTAGGTGATATTGATGTCCCCGGGTTTGTTGGATTCAATAAGGAAGGTGTTCCCCCCCTCTTGGATACCATAAAAGCGCAGGCGTAGTGCCATTTTAGGCGCGAAAGTGTGCACCGCATACACACCGCGCGCTTGTAGTTCTGATGCCAACTCTTTGGCGATGTAGTGCGTGCGCACAAAGGGATTGTATCCTCCCCACAAATACAGGCTTTCTAAAAGCAGAGTGCCAAAGACAAGGCTATAGCGGATACGATAGTGGGTGCGAAAGAGGGGGAGGTGCACGCGGATACTAGAGAGGGCGTGCTTGAGTAAGACGGGTATCCCCAACACGCCATAGGCTAGAAATTGTGGGTTAATTTCTTGACGCAAGGATAGGAGTAAGGGCAAACAAAAGCCCACTGCGCCCACCATCCCCACTAAACTATCTTGTTGGCGCGCCTTGATCACCTGTGCGTAAAGCGCATAAGGGTAGTAAAGGCATAAACAGGGAGAATAGAGCACAAACATCACAAAGAGGGTTTGTAAGAAAAAGCCTTGTGGCATGCCAGAGACGGGTTTAAAATAGAGCACATTGAAACCCAAAGCCACGCCCAACAAGCCGGCTTTGAGGCGGTGTTTGTGTTTGAGCGCGTAGAGAAAAAAAGCACTGAGTAAGACCACACAGCTTGGATCAAAGAGCGCGAGCAGAGGGATTAAGGCGTAGAAGATGCGCGTGTGGAATAAGAGCATGCTAGAGAGAGCTAGGGTGAAGAGCAAACTCACTTTTCCTAAGAGAATCGCGCCTAGTTGCACACCCGGGAGCAACGCAAAGGTGAACACGCTTAAGAGGGGGTCGTAGGGTTTTTTGGGCTGGAGTTTGAGACTTAGCCGGTAGAGTAAGATGAGATTGAGCGCGTGCAAAAGCAGACTGGGTAGACGCAAAGTCAGATCGTGAGGAAGGAATTTACCCACCACTCCCACAAAATCGCGCAACGCCCCCAACAAGAGAGCATCAAGCCAAAAACTAGGCGTGCTAAAATAGAGTAGGGCTTCTTTATAGCTAATAGAAATCTCTAAACTCTTAACCACCCCCAGTATTAGGCTCACCACTACCAGCAAGCCTAAAAGACGGCTATAAAGGGGGCTGGGTGTGCTAGAGGGGAGAATGTTTAACCTTGCGCTTTGTGGTGTTCTACTAGGGCGCAATGATCTTGCACCACCGCCACGCCATGCGCTTGTAATAATTCTTGGGCTTGGGCGTTTGTAATGCCTAATTGCATCCAAAAGAATTTGGGTAGGGGCGTGAGGGTTAAAAACTCTTGGGCTAGGGGCATGATCGCTGCAGATTTTCTAAAAACAATCACCCCATCTAGGGGCTGGGCAGCTTGCGCCTCTTTAAGGGTAGCATAGACGGCTTGTCCTAAAATGGGTGTATCCGTCTTAGGATAAATAGGCACAATATGGTAGCCCTGCGCTTGCAAATACGCCCCGACCTTGTGGCTGTCCTTATGTGGATCAGGGCTTAAGCCCACAATGCCTAAAAAACGGCTTTCTAACAATAAGCGTAACGCTTGTGCGTTCATGTTTTATCCTTTGCTTTAGTTTTACTCTCTAAGACGATGAGAATCCCCGAGAGCACAATGAGCCCCATGCCTAAAATCTGCAGGGCATGCAAGCGCGGATCGCCTAAAAGCATACCAAAGAGCACTGCCCACAACAAACGGGTGTAATCTACTGGGGAGATCAGCCCAGCAGGGGCGATCATGTAGGCTTTAGTAATAAAGCACTGCCCTAAAGCTCCGCTTAAACCCGTGCCAATCAAGAGCCATAAATCCCAGTGCCACCACACTCCCTCAAAGCGCAAAGGGTGGTAACCTGAGGCAAAGGGGGGAATGTCAAAGCCCATCAAAGCCAAACTCATTAGGGTTAAAGACACCGAGAAGACTACGATCACAAACCCCCCATCATAATACTCTTTGAGTTTATTCAAGCTCACATAGGCACAAGACATCATCAAACCACTCAGCACCCCCGAGATCACCAATCCCCAAGAGAGCCCGCTAGTATGTGGGTCAGCCACCAAACCCACCCCTAAAATCCCCAAGAGGGCAGAAAGCATTAATTGCCAAGTGATGCGCTCTTTGAGCACCCACCATGCGATGAAAATGGCGTAAATGGGTCCACTTTGGCTAAAGGCGATCGCACTGCCTAAATCCATGTTGGCAATATTGTAAAAGATCAAGATCATACCCACCTGCCCCACAAACACTCTAGAGATCAATAAAAAAAGCCCCCCGGGCTTGTGCGCCCTAAAGGAAAAGGGTTTGATGTAATAAAGCCCCCATAGAAAGAAAAGCATGAAAAAGGAGCGATAAAAGACATTCTCTAGGGGCGAATAATAAGAACCTAGCATCTTAATGAGCGCGTTGAGCAAACCAAAGCTCAATGCCCCCAAAGCCATGTAAAACACCCCCAAGCGCACATTTAGATTCGATTCTGGCAACACACAAAACACTCTCCAAGAAATAGCCTCCATGCTAGCATGGATTGATAAACGCGCCCGCGTGTTTAGGGTGTGGTGTTCTCTGAGATAAAAACGCCCCTGCAAGGGGCAACCCCTCCAAACCCCCCCTAAAATCTATTTGCCAAAACGCCCGCCAGTGGTGGGATAGCCATAGATAGAGCCATCTTTGATTTTCATGTGATCTTCCCAAGGCAATTTGTATTTGCCCGCAGCCAAATCTTTGATATAAGTCAAGCCCGCATCGCTTTCACCTCCGGGTTTTGCTACATACCCGCGGTGACCTAGATTGTAAATGTTATTCTCTAGACCCCAGCTTAGGCGCGCGTTGTCCGCCATTTTTGGATAGATTTCGCCTGTAACGATCTCCCAAGGATTGCGATGCCCCTGCACTAAAGTGGTGCCATCAAAGTTGCAGATTTGCCCCTCTCCAAAGTAGTAGAAGACATTGTCATAACCAGCCAAGTTCACACTCACGGTGTACATCAAATTGTGCCACGCGTTGGAGCGATTCGTTAAAATCCATTGATCGTTGACTTGAGTACTGTAGCCAGAAATGCGGATGTAGACATTGCATCCCTTATAAGCCGCCTCTCTGGCTAACTCTGGGATCATGCCATCATGGCAGATGCACACGGCAAGTTTAGAGCCTCCGGGTCCTTCGCACACAGGCATACCTAAATCTCCGGGATACCAAGGTTCAATAGGATTCCAAGGGAAGAGTTTGCGGTATTTCAACACAATTTCACCCTTAGGGTTGATGATGATGGCGGTGTTATAGGGGTTTTTGTTGGGATCAGGATTGCGCTCCATCACAGAAAAGACCCCAAAGACTCCGGCTTCTTTACACGCTTGGGCATACATTTGGGTTTCTTTGCCGGGCACATCTAGCAAGAATTCTTCACTCAGCCATTTGGCGGTATTCAAACCCTGTGTGCTGTATTCAGGGAAAATGATGAGCTCTACGCCCGGATAACCCGCTTTAGTGGCATGCAGGGTCCTAATGATGCTTTCAATGTTTTTGTCAATGTCTGCTCGGCTGTTAACCACGGGGACGGGGAACTGGATGGCCGCTACCAAAAACCCCTCAATGGGTTTACCCATACTTCCAATGCTACCCATAAAAACTCCTTGTGAATAAAATAAGCAACTAAAGTTGCTTGCGGAGTATTAAAAGAACTCTTTTAATACAGGGTAAACAAAAGGAGAATTTTAGGGACTCAGGAACGCCCATCCATCCCTAAAAGATAGACTTGGGAAGAGTAACACAATAAAACCAACATAAGGGAGATGAAAATGGCAAAAATAACAACTAATCCAGCTTTACGCTTGAGCAAGACACAAAGAGAGCTCTTTGAGAATATCAAGGCGTTCTTACATTACAAGATCAAAAGCTTCACACCCGTGCAGGCTTTAGAAGATATGGCTAAGGTGATCTGTTACCAAGAGGAAATGTTGAAATGCCAACACATCAGCACATTAGAGAGTCTGTGCCACGCTCTTTACAATCAAGGAATCAAGCATATATTGATGATGCGCATCTTGTTCTTGTTTTTCACACACTTCAAAGCCCACATCAAGCTAAAGAGCTTGAAAAGCCTTACAGAAGAGCAAGTGATTAGCTTTCTCTTTGGACTAGCCCAGACCAGAAAACCCAGTTCTATGGCTAAGTATGTGATGTATCTTAGACAATTCTTTGACTATTTGGATAGAAAACGCGGATACAACTTTGATTTTCCGCTAAAAAACCTTGCTTTTGCGCAAACAACCCAGACCTTGCCCAAACACTTGAATGCCCAAGACTTAAGAAACTTTATCCAAACACTACTAGAATACCAACCCCGCTCTAGCTATGAAAAACGCAACAAATGTATCTTGTTGCTTGTGATACTGGGCGGACTGAGAAAAAGTGAAGTGTTTAATTTGGAGCTCAAAAATATCAAGCCTGAAGAGCAAAACTACTCTATTCTCGTGCTGGGCAAGAACAAGCAAGAGAGAAAAGCCTACATTAGAAAATCCATCTTAGAGCAAGCTTTGCACGCTTGGATGAATGACCCCAAGAGACTACAATACTTCAATGGGGTGTTTCTTTTTAAAAAAGCCACACAATCCCAAAGGACTTGCCAACTCAAAAACTTCATTACTAAGATTTTCAAGTGCTCTCAGATTGAGCATTATCAGACATACGGCACGGGCTTACACCTCTTTAGGCATAGCTTTGCTACGCTCATCTATCAAGAAACACAGGATTTGGTCCTAACTAGCAGAGCTCTAGGGCATAAATCCCTCCTCTCTACGAAAGTCTATATCCACACCACCCAAGAACACAACAAAAAGGTCGCTTGCGTGTTTGACACGCTTTTACAAGCTCAACAATCTAAGAAAAGCTAGGCTATAATGCCAAGATAATGCAATGGACACACAAACCTCTCTTTTCCCTTATTCTCTCTAGCACTCTTGTCTCTAATGCTCTAGCTGCTGGTATGCTCACCTATGATGCAGAAGCGAATGCGCATTTAGCCACCACTAATAGCCAACAGAGCACGATGATAGGCAAGATGGTAGATGGGATTAGAAAATACGAGGAGATGATTTCTAAAGCCCAAGAGCAAATCGCTCAATTAAACAAAGTCAATGATCTTATGAACAAGGCAAACGCCCTTATTAGTGGTTCTGCGATCACCATTGCCAATCCTATGAGATTGCTCGATCAGTTCAAAAGCCAAATTGCTAGCATTCAGGCTAATTATGAAGACTTGAAACAGGCTGTAGAGAACTTTGACTAGAGACAAGCTCAGAGACAAGTATCTGCAAAAAGAGTGTCCGTGGCTGGATGTTAACAAACTAAGCTACAAGGCAACTGATTTGAGCAAAGCCATTGTAGGCACAGGTGCAGAGACAATGCTTGTCAAAGACGCTAAAGCTCTGTTGCACGCTTTGAGTGATGATAGCACCTTTTCCACTTATCAGAATTTGAGGGATGAAATCACGGGGAGGTCTATGGCTTAATGGTGTGCCAGAGTCTCAATGAAGTGCGCGATGAAATTGACATGGATAACTCCTACACCACAGAGGCTAAGGCAATCTTAGAGGGGGATTATACAGCAGCCAATCAAGAAAGACTAAGAAGGGCTGTAGCTAAGTTCAAAAAGAAAATCAAACAAGAACAACAGCTCAATGAAAAAATCCAGCCCCTAATAGCAAGATTGGACAAACTCAAGGCAGAATTAGGTGTCATAGATAAGAATGCCAATGATAACAAACAACAAATCCAGTATTGTAAAGAGAATCCAGACACTAATACCTGTGAACCTATTTTACTCGCTAAAGACAAGCTCTCTAATGAGTTAGATCAAACTACCAAAGAGTTTCAGGAAGCCTTAGCTGCTGCTAAAGACAAGGATGCTCAATCCCAAGTGCTAGCAGACTATAATCAGAAGATTAAAATTCTTACCCTTGCTTATCTGCGAGAAATCACTAACCAACTATTGTTTTTAAATAAAACGATGGCGATGCACTCTGCGTTAGTGACTGACATCCACAGAAGGGAATACAAATCGGAATGAGTGGTGTTAACAAAACCAAGATGGTTAATTATAAGGACAGGGATAAGGAGTTAGAGAGTTACTCCTCTAAAAATAACAAGTATGGAATGCCTGATCCCGTGCCTTAAAAGGGTTGGTGCTTGCAGAGCCATCAAAATTCTACATTGTTTATAGGATTGTAAATAGTGTGGCGTGGGTAATCGAGCTCTGCATCTAAAGCACTCATACATCCATGGCGAAATTCAGTTTTTAGGGGATGGTAACTACCGCGTTTGCGTAATTGGCTAGAAAAAGTCTTGTAGTATTTGAGCAAAAAGGCTTGACGAGTCTTGGGATCATCATATTTATGGGTTTTCTCATTGTTTGGGTAAGTATCTCTAACAACATTGGTATCGTATAACTGAGGCAATGGATAGTATCCAAAGGTATAAGTAACGAATGCACTCCTCCTAACTAATAACCCGCATTTCTTATCTGTTTTGAGGA